>CAYZXF010000298.1:0-1660 GCA_964482355.1 uncultured Anaerolineaceae bacterium
CGTCGAACTCAGAAACCGGCTATGAGAAACGTTCTTCTCGCGCACGCTTGCCCAGAAAGAGGTCCGGGCAGTCCTGAGAGGTCCTGAGAGCCGTTTTCCTGTGGCTTGGGATGTCCGTAGGGGTGGAATCCGGAAAATGGCGTCAAGAGGAGGTGGTTATGGGAATCTGGCTTCTCAGGTAAATCGGATAGGCCAGCAGATGGCTGCGAGCTTAGGGATCCGGCCTCCCAAGACGCAACGTCATCGCTTGCCGAGGCCCGGTCCGCTCCAGCGAGTTGTTAGGCGCCCCGAATCAAGAAGAAATGTCAGCATCATCTTCGAGCGGCTTGACGTGAAGTACAAACGCCGAGATCTCTTCACTTTTTCCTTTCAGCCGTAAGCTGCGCCTGCTATAGCGACTCGTTTCCAGATGGCTATTTTGCATGCTTTGTTCGCTGACGATCACCTCTCCGGCTTTTGCCGCTGAGGCGAGACGAGCCGTTGTGTTGACAGAGTCACCCAGTACCGTTATATCCGTTACTCCCTCCCGGGATCCGAGTGAGCCAAACCATGCCACCCCGGTATGAACACCCGCTCCGACCTTGATCCACGGCCCTTCCGGATCGGCATGACCAGTGACGGTTAGCAGCTCTCGAGCGGCTTCAATGGCCCTGGCTGCATGATCAAGACCAGCAAATCCCGGAATGTAGACAGCGAGGACTTCGTCGCCGCTAAGCTTGTCGATGAAGGCATCCGTTCGGACGAATATCTTGGTTGCCGTGGTGTAGAAGCGATTGATCAATTCACTATAGGCGCTCGGACTCATATGCTCGGCCAGAGATGTCGATCCACGGATGTCAGCGAAAAGCATTGATAGCTCGATCTCGGTGCCGCCGGGATTCTCCCTTATTCCCTGCTCGCATCGGTTGCAAAGGAGAGGGGTATAGTTCGAAGGCCGTTTTCTCAGGAGTATACGAACAATGGGAGCGCCAATCCCACTAAATGGCGCCTGGCAGGACCTGCAGCGAGGATCCTCTGGAAGCAAGCCAAGTAGGTGCCTGTAGATAGCAAACGTGCGGGGAATGTGAGTAAGGTCAAAAGGAGCATCTAACGCTAAATGGCGACCGAACCATTCCCAGGCAGTCCTGCGCTCTTTGTTGTTGGGCATTCGAGTTATCCAATAAGATTATGGTTCAGCCCTTCACACAGATCAACAACATCTTATTAAGTTAGGGGGCGCCCTAACGGCTGCGAGCTGAGCGGCCGGGGTTCGCTCCCTCGCATACGATTCTAGGTGCCAGCATCGTAGCTTCCTGGTGCTTTTGCCGCTGCATCCCCGGTCCGTTCCAGCGAGTGGTTAGGCGGCCCGGCTAGATTGTCGTTATCCTTGAATCCCCGCTTGCGAAATCAATCTCCGCACTGAGTCGAGGACTAACTCAGGTTCATCCCACATGATCGAATGACCGCTATTCTCTGCCACGATTAACTCGCTATTCGAAGATAAACTCGCCAGCCGCTCTTGCGCCGCCGGCCACCATTCCTCCTGAAATGCTTGCCCGCCCGTATACGGTATGCCGTGCGTTATCACGATCAGCGGTACATCACCGAGCCGACCGAACCCTCCAGCGACTCGGAGTTCAGTTGGCGTTAAACGGTAGGCGGCACCCCCACTGATAGCCGC
>CAYZXF010000299.1:0-4227 GCA_964482355.1 uncultured Anaerolineaceae bacterium
AGGGGAGGTCTAAGACCTTAGTCGGGCCTACTTAATCCGAACCTATGTGCTAGGGAGAGTGAGTTTGAGGGGATTGAACTACTCTTTAGTCGCCACGCTCTGGATGCTGAGTCCAGAGCCAGAGACTTTTGCCGTCGGTAATCATCTCAATCCAGCCCCGTTCATCGGTGGCCAGGAACTTTGGACTCGAGATATTAGACGGCATTGGATTTGGGCCGTCGACGACTACAACCATTACATCGATCTCTTGAAGCCAAGCAATTGCCGAAGCGTTCGGTAAGATGATTCCAGAGAGCGAGGCCAGCTCTGGGCGGCGCGGCGCCCGAGTTGAGCGCACGTCCGGGATGATCGCGAAGCGAGCGTTACCCGATGTCAGCAAGAGGGTGTGGTCATCGTCAATCAGCTCCAACCGAGCTCCAGCACCAAGATCAAGCGCCAACCCCTGCTCCGCTCGCACCACTCGAGCTCCCCTGGCCTGAAGCTGCTGGATCAAGCCAGCCAGCGCACCATCGGTCAGCTCAGTGTTTGCGATCACCGCGCCAATTTCGTATCCAACCGGTAGCCCCGCCAGGCCATCGAATTCCCGATCGGGGACGATCAACCAGTCAAGTCGCCGATGAAAAAGCGGCAACCTTCTGCCCAGCGAATTGGCCAGAGCGGTGGGAGAGTCACCTCCACCAACAAGTACAAATCGACCTTCGGCGGTCTCGATGAGCGTACCTCCAGATTCAAAAGCAGTTACATGGATGCGTCCATCTGGACGGTCCGCAACCGCTTTCCAGGTGAGGATGGCGACCACCGATATTGCGACCAGGATCGCTAGGAGCGAGGGAGCTGGCAGAGAGGGTCGATGGCCTCGCAGCAGAACGGTGCCGCCGAACAGCAGGACATACATGCCGATCAAGGCCGGAAAGCTGATCGGTCCCAGATCGATTGCCGCAGATGGAAATGCTGCGAATAGATCGACGACCCGAATAGTGAATGCGGGAAATGGCCAGGCCAACCATGCAAACAGTTGTCCGAGAGGAAGCCAAATCATCCCGGCCATCGTGGCTAACCCGCCCAATATCATGAGTGGAGGTTGCGCGGGAAGCACAATTGGGTTGGCTAGAAACGATACGAGCGACAGGCGCTGAAAGTGATATGCGGTAAGCGGGAGGGTTGTGATCTGAGCTGCGAACGTGAATAGGATGAACTCCCCGACCGGAGTGGATATACGTTTCGCTCGCGCGGGTTCCAGCCATCGAGAGGCCAAATTAACGAATCCATCTTTGAGAGGCTCTGCATACAGAACGAGGCCGAGTGTGGCCGCGAATGATAGTTGAAACCCAACATCCCAGAGCAGATATGGGTTTGCAATCGTCATCACGATCGCAGCCGCCCCGAGCGAGGCCAGGGCCAATGTCACCCGGCCGAGGAAACGCGCGAAGAGAACCAGACCACCCATGATGGCCGCTCGTACGACCGAAGCATCGGCCCCAACCAGAATTGTGTAGGAACCAATGACGATGGCCGCGACAATCGCGCCTCTGCGTATCCCCAGAGTCCGGCCGGTCAGAGAGATGACAAGCGCGGCCAGGATGGTGATGTTGAATCCGGAAATCGCGATGATATGAGTCGTACTTGTATCGTTGAATGCATCACGCACTTCCGAACTAATGCCGCTCTCGATGCCGAGCAGGATGCCGGCCAACAGCGAGGCCTCTGGATCCGGGAAGATTGAATACAAAGTGTCCAACGCGCGCTGGCGCAACCCGAACAAGAGATGAATGATCGGGTTTCCTTCACCAGTGGCGACAGTAGTCACCGATGCATTCGCGACCAGGCTGAAGATACCCTGGCGAGCAAGGTAGTCCCGGTAAGAGAAGTCTTCAAATTCGGGAGGGGTTTCGAGAATGCCTAAGGCTTCGACCCGATCGCCATACGAAAATGATGCGAACCGATCGGCGCGCACGAGCGCATCGCCCGTGATCGATTGTGGCTCGACGGAATCCGCGTAGCGGATACTATCGCTGCTAATTCGCAAGCCAATGTATTCGTCTCTGGTGTCTGGGAAATCGGAGACCACTCCAGCCAGGGTCGCAACTCGGAATGAGTCGTTGTGCGCCGAAATGTGCGCAGAGTCGAAGTCAGGGATGGCGACTGCGAGCCGCCAGGCGCCCAGGAAAAACACAGCAGTTCCCAGGCCGACCATCCGCAATCGGTCTTCGCCGACCACCGCCAGGAGCAGGCCTAATCCGCTCGCGACCAGGAACGAACCCGCGGGCAAATTCAGGAATCGCCCAATCGCGATCCCTGTCAGCCAGACCATCCCAAACCAAAATAGCCTCACCCTGAAATCTCCGCGCCCCTTCGCAGACGTTCACGAATCCATTCAAGATTCCGCGGGAGGCAGGCTGTCGATGGTTGTGTTGGATGCCGGCAGCGATAGCCCTCCGCGGAGCAGGAGGGTGGATGCGTTCGTCTGATCGCCGCCGGTCGGCCCAGAGAACTTTCAGAACCCCGAGAGGGGTAGCAGGGGGTATCTATTATAGTTCGCGCGCTTGAGGTAGAGCCGATGGAAGGCCTCAAGCTGGACAAGAAAATTCCTGTGCTAGACTTCACGCGCCAGTGCCCGGACTGCGATCTCGTTGTTAGAGAGACTCTCAGGACCCAGACGGAACGGCGCGCGAAGGACCTCACAGGATGTCAGAGAAATAAATGAAGCAGTACCTGGATCTAATGCGGGCCGTCTTGGAGGATGGTGTGGCGAAGAACGATCGCACCGGGATGGGAACGCTCTCGACCTTTGGATACCAAATGCGCTTCGATCTGGCAGATGGATTTCCAATGCTCACCACAAAAAAACTGCATCTGAAATCCATCATCTACGAACTGCTCTGGATGCTAAATGGAGATACGAACATTCAGTACCTACGTGACAACGGCGTTACGATTTGGGATGAGTGGGCCGACGACAGGGGCGAACTCGGGCCCGTCTATGGAGCGCAATGGCGCTCCTGGAATGGCCCTAACGAAGAACCGACCGATCAGATCGCGTGGGTGGTAGAGGAAATCAAGCACAACCCCGACTCGCGCCGTTTGCTGGTCAGCGCCTGGAACGCAGCTGAACTGGACCGTATGGCTTTGCCGCCATGCCCAACTCTATTTCAGTTCTATGTGCGGGAGGGCCGGCTCTCATGCCAACTCTACCAACGCTCAGGCGATATCTTCCTCGGGGTTCCCTTTAATATCGCGTCCTATTCGCTGCTCACTCTGATGATGGCGCAGGTCACGCACTTAAAACCTGGAGAATTTGTTCACACGCTCGGGGATGCCCATCTCTACCGAAATCACCTGGAACAGGCCCGTCTGCAACTCGAGCGGGAGCCGCTCCAGCTGCCGCAAATTGAACTCAATCCCGAAGTTCTCTCCATCGATGGGTTCGACTTCAGCGACTTCAGCTTGATAGGCTACGAACCGCACCCCCACATCAAAGCCGCAGTTTCCGTGTGATTGTTTCGATTATTGCTGCAATGGCGGAGGGCGATCGCGCGCTCGGCCTGCGCGGGGCATTGCCCTGGCGACTTCCAGCAGATATGGCTCGGTTCCGTGAGCTCACTATGGGGCACGCGGTAATCATGGGCCGTGTCACGTGGGAGCCGATTGCCGAGCGTGGACTGCCTGGAAGACGCATGATCGTGCTGAGCCGGACTGAGCGGGAATGGGATTCCAGTGAGGCTGTCGCACAGTCTTTGTCTGAAGCCCTGCGGCTTGCAGCTCAAGACCCTTTGGAGACCGAAACCTTTATTGCGGGCGGAGCGCAGATATATATGGAAGCGCTCGAGAAAGCACTCGTGGATCGCATGTATCTTACGATCGTCCAAGCGCGGGTGGAGGCGGACGCATTCTTCCCAGATTACGAGCAGGCGGACTGGATTACGGCTTCAACTCAGGAACTGCCGGCCGACGATCGTAATCCGTACCATATGACGTTCCTCCTTTTGAAGCGGCGCACGGAGTGATCAGGAAATCCGTACCAGAGTAATCAAGCATCGCCTCAAGTAGTATTTTTAAAAGGGCGCAAACCGTGGAAAAACTTGACTTAAGGCGCAAGGCTTTTAGAGCCCACTGGAATGAGAAAAATAGAGTGCCAAGGGCCTCCAGGCCGAACCGAATGAGTGAGACAAAGCATGAGATCGCTCAGATTCGGGAGATTACTCACGAAGTGGGACGCTTCGGGGGCAT
>CAYZXF010000300.1:0-6071 GCA_964482355.1 uncultured Anaerolineaceae bacterium
TAATGAGTTCCACCCGCTGCAGTGTATTGAGATGATCGTTCAGCACATCCTGAACGTCCGCGATCAACTCCAATACGCGGAAGTAAAACGTTCGACCGATCACGGAAGCGAGCTGGACCGTCTCACGGATCTCGCGGTCCAAGCGGTCGATTCTGGCAGTTAGAAGCGCCTGAAGATTATCGGGCACCGTAATGTTCTCGATCTCTGCCGTCGCCCTCCAGTGATCTTCGCTCTCATCTCGCACCACAACTCCGCTATCGATTAGCGTACGAATTAATTCCTCAACAAAGAAGGGATTTCCCTCGCTCTTCTCGAGAATCATGGTGCTCAAGGCGGGGGGAATATCGGAGATTTCGAGCAAATTCCCAACCAGGTCGGCGCTATTTTCAGACGATAGCGGCAATAAGTTAATCTCGGTGTACCGGTGAGGGAAGTGTGTCTCCGCGGCCAACTTTAGCTGCCAGGCAGGAGAGCCTCGGTAGGCTCGCATGGCACAAAGGAGCATTGTCGGTCTGCTATCCGTAAGTTGAAGTAAGTACTCGAAAAGTTCTGCCGATGCCGCGTCGGACCAATGAAGATCGTCAACAACCAATACAGACGGCCCGGTGATCGTGGCTCGCATTAGCTCAAGTATGCTGGACTGGATTTCTCGCTTTCGATCCCCTGCTGCCAACGGTCGGTCTTCACCCTCATCGCGTACGGCCATCATCAGTTTGAGGGCGTTCTCGGTCCGATCAACCATTTCAGGTGTAACCTCTTGAGCAAGGGCCTGAAGCTTTGTTAGAACCACTGCGGGTGAATCGTCGGGCTCGATGCCGCAGCTCTGCCGAATGACCTGCTGAAACAAACTGTAGGCCTGGGTTGTATCGTAGGAAATTCCACGGGCGACCGCCCAGGTGTTCTCATCGTGTCCAGTGCCAATCCATTCACGTCTTAGCTCATCGATGAGGCGGCTCTTCCCCAATCCCGCTTCGCCAATCAGAAAGACAATCCTTCCCCTTCCTTGCTCTACATCAGCAAGAGCCTCTTTGAGCTGCTCAACCTCCTGCGAGCGGCCGACCAGCGGTGAACTCAGCCCCTCTACCCCACGCAGCTTCCCCGGTTCGGATTTTGGAGCCACGATCCGGTAGGTTTGTACCGGCTCTTCTCGACCTTTGATTTCCACACCCTCGAGCGCCACTGTTTCGAAGAGCGGCGCAATCATCTTGTACGTTTCTTCAGACACATGAACCGTACCGGGCTCAGCGGTTTCCTCCATGCGCGCTGCCATGTTGACTGTGTCTCCCATGGCGGTGTATTCCATGGCCAGGTCGGACCCGATGTCCCCCACGACGACGATGCCGGTGTTGATACCGACGCGAACGTTGAAATCCAGATCGAGTTCCTTGCGGATCTTCTCGCAGAACGGTCCGATCTCGTCAATGATTGCCAGACCGGCCAGTACCGCACGTTCCGGATCATCCTCGTGCGCCAGCGGGGCACCAAAGAAGGCCATGATGCCGTCGCCCATCATGCGGGCCAACGTGCCCTCATACCGATAGACCGGAGCGATCAGATATTCGAACGCTTCTTGCATCACCTCGGCCCAGTCTTCAGGATCGAGGTCTTTGGCCATGGCACTCGAACCTGTGACATCACAGAAGAGAATCGAAACAAGCCTGCGCTCGCCACGCATGCTGTCGGTCGCGCGGGCAGACTTCATTTTGGCGGCGTATTCTTCGGGGATCGAGCGGGGGGAAGCGGGTTCAGTCACGTGGTTCTAAATCTAGAGAGGGCTCCCAACCACTCCGGAGGCGCAAGAACAGCCTCGTCTTCGTAGCACCAGATCCAATCCTCGTCGATCTGAAAGGACTGAATCAGCGGATGTCCGGTTTCTTCGTAATGGTTGCGCATATGGTGGTTCTTGGCCAAATCACAACATCCGACATATCCGCAAATCAGACAGACGCGCAGGTGTAACCAATCATCATCCAACTCTACGCATTCGGCACAAGCCTCATTATTGCTTGGCGTAACCTCCTGCATGAGATCGACGTGTGAGCACGGTCGCTCTTCCGTCGTTCCCGTCCAGAGTTTTCGTAGCGTTCGATACGGTTCCACGGAAGCGGTGTCTGAATCGGTAGCCATATTATTTGCGTACCCCAACGCAGTATATGCTTAATTGTAGCTTGAGAGTCTCGTTCGCCATCCGCATATGCGAGCCCCCCAACTTCGTAGAAGAGGGTATCTTTAGGCGGGATGTTCGCATCGCTCCAGATGCGATCTTCTAAAAGCTCGCGTTATTTTCGACGCTTATCAAAAGGCAGGAAATATGAAAAACTTGCTCAGGCTGGAGGAACTGGCGTTATTTGTTCTGGCTATCTACTTATTCACCGAATTGGACTACGCCTGGTGGGTATTTCCACTTCTGCTGCTCACTCCTGACCTTGGCGCCATCGGTTATTTGGGTGGATCACGCATCGGAGCCGCCACCTACAATTTGACACATCACAAGGGGATCGCGGTCGTCGCCTACCTGGCTGGAGCTCTGCTCGGAAACCAGATCCTGCAATTGATTGGCGTGATTATGCTCGCCCACTCAAGCATCGATCGAGCGGTCGGGTACGGGCTCAAGTATCCAGATTCGTCCGATCATACGCATCTAGGATATATAGGAAAGACCGCCAAGGCTATGGCGCAGGACCAACCTCAAGGGCTAACGGAATGAATCCAATCTTGGGCTGAAGGATATCCACTCGAGAAAGTAAAGCGAGCCGAATTTTCTCGGCTCGCTTTGTTATCTGAGTGTCGAAAGCGCAGGGACCGTTAGCTAGCTTCCTCCGAGTCGCCGGAGCTACTCGGCCAGATGGCCCAGACCAGGCCGTTTAGTCCCATCCACACCACGGACGAGATGCACAGTACCGCGATGTTCTCGCCCGTCTCAAAATCATTCCATCCAAACCCGACCCAGGCCACAATGAAAATCAGCCAGATCATGGAGGAAATGATCGAGAAACCGATTCGCCATGTCACATTCGAACCACTTCCGTCATTCATCTTGAATCTCCTATTATTTGCCGTTTATAGATCATAGCGGAAACGGCGAACGCCAAAGACAAAGAAGACCGCCGCGGCCCCCAACAGGATCAAGATCGACGGGTAGACGGTTCCCAGGTCCCCGTTTTCGAAGATGAGCGATGTGTAGCCATCCATCGCCCAGGCCACTGGTGAGATGTGTCCCACGGTGCGCATTAGCTCCGGCACGAGTTCTAGGGACCACCAGGCTCCGCCGAGCGCCGCCAACGAGATTCCAAGCAGGTTGGTCAGCCCGGCTGCCTGCGTTTCATCCTTGACAAAGGATCCTAGCGCAAACGAAAGCGCGGTCACACAAAGCGCGAACGAGAGCATGATCAAGATCAGCGCCAACGGGTCACGGCCATAGCTCTGTCCCACAACTACCCCGATAGCAAAAATGATCAGGTATTGCAGCATCCCGAGCGTGAATCGACCGAGGATCTTCCCGCCAAGCAGCTGCGAGCGGGTCACCGGCATGGAGGCCAGGCGCTGCATGGTCCACTGCCGCTTGTCTTCAATCATGAGCGCCATACCGCCAAGTACCGCAAATAGGACAAACATGCTCCCGATGCCAGGGATGGATTGGCCGAATCCGCCCACCGAGCCTGAAGAACTGGATTGGGTCAATTGATACTTCACAGTAATCAGGTCTTTGGCCCAAATCTCAGCTGCTCGATCGCGTAAGCTTTCCGCCAATGCAGAGTCGTCTATTGCGTCAGCATCGATTTGTGCCGCGAGCCGAGATCCGATAAGGGAAGCTGCAAGCGCGCCATTCGTTTGAGTGAGCGCCGAATCAACCGCCTGCTGAATAAACTGGGGAGCAGTGAGATCTTCAACCGCCACAAATCGAATTGCCACCGGTTCTAATTCCGATACGCGGGCGGAGAAGTCGTCCGGTATTTCGATCAGGGCCAGGGTGTCCGTTCCTTCCAGGCGAACCAACGATTGGGCCGCGTCGAGGGTCTCCGCCTCATTCATGTGGCACGGATCATCGGTGGTGTTGTCCATGGGGCACAACAGCAGGTTCGGATTGGCATGACGCAGGCTTTGAATGAATAGCGCCGAGGCTGGTCCCTGGTCATGATTAATGACATCCACCGGCACAAGACTCGGCCCATCGTCGCTCGGAATGGCAACCCCAAGAACGATCGTCATTCCCACCGGAATACCCACCAACCAAATCAGGTTGGAGAGATTGCTGAAAAAAATTCGCAGGTCGTTGATTGCTATATCAAGTATCGTGCGCATATTTCCAAACCTAAAAATCAAAACGCTTGTTAAATAGAATCACGCCGATGACATACATGACCAATCCCAGTACAGAGAGCACTAACAGATTCAATCCAATACCGGAGTCGCCCATTGCGAGACTCTGAAAGGCCTCACGCCCCCAAAAGACCAGCGAAAAGACTGCGAGCGCAGTTGGCAGTAAGAATCCGAAGGCGCCGCCAAGGACCCCTTGGACCATGTTGGCAATTGGGCCCACAGTCTGCCCCTGTTCGGCGGTCCGCACGATTCCGGCTAGCAGCATGCCAAATCCGGATACCCCCAGCGCGGCCGCAAAAATTAAAATCCCTAAGCTCACGAAATCATCTCCCCAGATCAAAGTCAGTTCGCGTTCAATAATGCTGGCAATCAATGTAAGGGAAATAATCAGCACAAGCAGCTGAAAGATTACCGTCACAAAGACTCCTAGCAGCTTGCCGGCCAAGATATGGGAGCGAGGGGTGGGTGAAATTATCAGCCGCTGCAACGTCCACTCGCGCCGCTCTTGATGCATGCTCAGTACGCCGAACTGTGCGGTAAACAAGGCGAAGAACATCGCTTGCGCAGAGCCGACTGACACTAGGATGATCGTGGTTGTGTCATTTGGGGCCCCACCCTGAACCGATTCCAACTGGAGCCGAACCAGGTCGGTTCCCGGATCAAACGCGCAGGCGAATGCGGAGGAGTAATCATCCTGCGAGAATGCGCTGAGAGCCGCGGCACCATAGCGTTCCTCCAATTCGGCAAAAGCGGCCGCCATCGTGATGTTCCCGGCCGCGATTCGCTGGGTTATGCTGACCGCAATGCTGTTGATCACGCTGGACGAAATCGGACTACCGCTGTTGGCATAAACGGTGATCCCGGTTTCCTCGATAGAGGGGTGGACAACCGGAATATAGGCAATACGTTCCGTGAAGTCTGGCGGAATGATGATGGCTGCCACATAGGTGCCGTTCTCGACCGCCAGCTTGGCAATTAGCTCGGGGTAGTTACTTTCAGAGGGTTCGTGGGCAGGCGGTTCCAAATCCCCGCTCTCGATGAGCGCGTTCGCAGCGGCTAAATCGAAAACCACCGAGTCCGTCAAAACCAAAAGTGCATTGGAACCGCTTTGATCGGAGCCTTCGCGCTCAATGAGATCGCAGGTTGGAAGCGTTCCCTCACTCTGTGTTGAGCCTTCACCGGAGGCCAGCTCCTCAGCAGGGATAAGCCCCTGATCTTCAGCAGGGACAAGTAGCGATACGAATAGGGCGCCGTAATTTACGCCGAATTCGTTGCCCTGGTCGCGATTGACAATCGCGACCGGTATATCCTGGATGGGAATGTCGTTCGCGCCTGTACCGCCGAAGGCCAACCCGACGATCGTGGCCACCGCAAGCGGGGAAAGGATCATGATGATCAGCAGGTTGCGGTTGGTGAAGGTGAGGTAGACCTCTTTCCAGGCGATGGTGAGGATCTTGCGCATTAAGGCATGCTCAGTCTCGCAACGCTCGGCCGGTAAGGTGGAGGAATACCGCCTCCAGGTCGGGCTCCTGTACTGCCACTGACTGCACTTCGACGCCGGCTGCCTCTGTCAGTTGAATAACGTCTGGCAGAGCTTTGCGCCCGCGCTTGGCCGAGATCGTGATCCGACCTTCGTCCCCCTGTTCGACCAACACTTGAGTAACGCCCTGAACATCCCGCTGGAGCTGGCCTGGGAACCCCTCGTCAACCTCGCTTGCGCCAATCTTGAGAATCAACGTGTCTTCCTCACC
>CAYZXF010000301.1:0-2182 GCA_964482355.1 uncultured Anaerolineaceae bacterium
AATGAAGCGATGGAAGCGCTTGAAGGCGAGCGCTTTGATCTGATTGTTTCCGACCTTTATATGCCGGGCCACACCGGGTTGGAAGTAATACAGAAGGCGCAAGAAATAGATCCTGATATCCACGCCATTATTCTCACCGCAAGCGCTACGGTCGAAACCGCTATTGAAGCCTTGCGATCTGGAGTTTATGACTATCTGACGAAACCCTTAGAGTCGCTTGCCGATTTTGAGATCACGATTAGCAGGGCGTTGGAACACGCCAACCTCATTCGCGAGAATGAAAGACTGTTCAAGGAAGTGCAGCGCCTGGCGGTCACCGATGGACTCACCGGCCTGTTCAATCGGCACAAACTTGACGAAGCCCTGGCTAACGAGTTCGAGCGTGCCCGCCGGTACAAGCGACCATTGTCCTTGATCATGATCGACATGGATGGCCTCAAGGCCATCAACGATACGTTTGGGCATCCGGCAGGCGACGCGGCGCTCAAGATGGTCGCGGATGTAGTTCGCAGCCAGATCCGACGCGTAGATATGCCGGCCCGCTTTGGCGGAGATGAGTTTGTAGTTCTCCTGCCAGAAGTGGAATTGAAACTGGCGGTGAAGATCGCTGAGCGGATTTGCGACAAGATCAAGCCGACCGCTGAGCATGAAGACATGTTCTCAGTCAGCGGGGGTGTCGCACAACTTCGCGATGAGCATGCTTCCGCAGAGGATTTTCTTCGCGCGGTGGACGATGCACTGTATCGGGCCAAGCGCGCGGGCGGACAGCAAGTCATGATACAGATGCTTGAAAACCAGCCGGCTGAAGTTCTTGAGGGCAGCAGTTGAGCGAGGCTGCGAAATTCTATAGTTGGTCAGATGGGGTTGAGATATGGAAATAACTAGTTCAGCATTTGAACGGGGTCCTGGAGACTCCCAGCAGCTCGGGAACGAACAAGTCCCGACGCTAAATAGACTGATTGGCGTCTTCGCAAGTCTACGAGCCAAGCTGATCATTCCATACGTTGTTCTGACTTTATTGATTGCCATGGTCGGGGTCTATGTCATCACTCGTCTGGTGACCTCTTCCCTGCACGAGCGATTTGTCAATCAGCTGTTAGAGGCAAGCCGAGTAGCTGCCGATGGGATTGTGCGCCAGGAACGAACACATCTAGAGGATCTACGATTAATGGCGTTCACAGAGGGTGTACCAGAGGCGCTGGTATCCCGCGATGCGCAAACGTTGCAAGACTTGCTGTTCCCGATCACCCTCAACAGTGCGATCCAGGCCGTGACCGTCCTCGACTTAACAGGAACCGAGATCATCACCCTGGCCCGGCATCCCGCATCGGGTGAGTACATCACTTCCGAGGGAGGCGACTTCTCCCAGTTCAACATCGTTAATGAAATATTGAAAAACGATCAGGATGCCATTGGCGATAAGTTTGCCGGCCTGCTGGTCACCTCGTTCGGGCCCTACCTGTTCACAAGCGCGCCGGTCCGCGACGCCAACGGAGATCTGCTGGGGGTGCTGCTGGCTGGTACGAGCCTCGAGACGCTGCTAGCCGAAGTTAAAAACCAGTCGCTGGCAGACGCGGTCCTTCTCGACAACGAAGGATCACTCGTCGCGTCTACATTCGTCGAACCTGAAACTGGATTCGGGCCGGTGGAAATCAATCCGGGTTTGCTTAATGAGACCAACCCATCCGTGACGCTCGACTTCAATCTGTATGGTCGCGAGTATAAATCTACATACTCGCCGCTGGTTATCAGGCAGAACGACACCGGGATTCTCGGTGTTGCGCTGCCAAGCAATTTCATCGTCACAACCATGGCGACCAGCCGAACCACCTTTAGCCTGATCTTTTCAGCCGGCACCATCCTCACCATCATCATCGGGTATCTCCTGGCCCAGAGCATCGCCAAACCCATTCTGCGGCTGCGTACGGTCTCTCAGGCGGTCGCGGCTGGCGACCTAAACCAGGACACTGGCTTGCGCGGTGGGGACGAGATCGGCGAGCTGGCTGGGGCGTTCGACATCATGACTCTTCGGCTTCGCGACCGAACGGCCGAGGCTGCACGCCTGTATGACGAGACGTTGGAACGCAATAAGGAATTGGCCGAGATCAATGGCCGATTGCAAACCGCTCAAGCTCAGCTTATCCAATCCGAGAAGCTGGCCTCGGTGGGTCAACTAACGGCT
>CAYZXF010000302.1:0-6408 GCA_964482355.1 uncultured Anaerolineaceae bacterium
TAGAGCCCTTGCGCGGCCGTCATCGTGGGAGGCCGGATCCCATAGTGGGGCTTGAACGAAGGCGCCGAGCAGTGAGAGCTCCCTGGCTGCAAGTTCGTCTGCGAGGATCTCGGGCTTGGTCGGCAGGAACCCCCAATCGCCTAGCTCAGTGCCTTCATAACCCGTCCCTTGGATCTCGTCTAGAACCTGCGCATAGCCCAGCCCGCCGCGATCATTCTCAAACTCAATGGCCCCCCAGGAAACCGGCGCATTTGCGATTCGCATAGGGAAGGTTTTGTTAGAACTTGCGACTCCAATCCTTAGGCCAACGCTCGACGACCACCTTCTCCTGCGTGAAAAACTCGACCGCGTCCCGGCCTTGGCCATGGAGAACTCCAAAGAAGCTGTCACGCCATCCGCTGAATGGGAAGAAAGCCATTGGAGCTGCCACCCCAATATTGATACCGATGTTGCCAACCTGCGCTTCATATCGGAATTTGCGCGCGGCTGCACCGCTGTTAGTGAATAAGCTGGCCATATTTCCATAGTCGCCGGTGTTGACCAAATCGATGGCCTGATCGACGGAGTCGACGTTCATCAGTCCAAGGACCGGCCCAAATATCTCGGTTTTGAATATGTCGCCGTCCAGCGGTACGCCATCCATCACCGTTGGGCGTATGAAATTTCCGCTCTCGTAACCGGAAATCGTAGGATTTCGTCCATCGACTAGAATCTTTGCCCCTTCCTGCTCGCCCTTTTCAATCAGTCCCTCTACTCTTGAGCGGCTTTCCGGCGTGATCACCGGGCCCATCTCGACCCCCTCGTCGAGGCCATATCCCACAACCCGCTCGGTCGCCGCCTGGGTGATGGCCTCCGTAAACGGCCCGCGCGCTTCGCCTACCGTGACAACCAGCGAGGCCGCCAGGCAGCGTTGCCCGGCGCTCCCGAATGCGCTGTCGGCAACAATCTTGGTGGACAGCTCCAGGTCAGCATCTGGAAGCACGATGAGCGGATTCTTTGCCCCGCCCTGCACCTGCGCCCGCTTCCCATATTTTGCAGCCTCAGCGTACACATGCTTGGCTACTGGTGTAGATCCAACAAAGCTGATGGCACGGATCGTGGGATGCTCCAGGATGGCCTGAACGGTGTCAGCCGCGCCGTTCACCATGTTCACCACTCCCCCAGGCAGGTCGGTCGCGGCTAGCAATTCAAAGAGCATCGTCATCGTCAGCGGGGCCTTCTCGGAAGGCTTTATGATGAAGGTGTTCCCGCACGCGATTGCATACGGCATAAACCAAAATGGGATCATGGCCGGGAAATTGAAGGGGCATATCGCCGCGCCGACTCCTATCGGCTGGCGGATCATGTGCTCATCAATCCCGCGGGCGATGTCTTCGGAGTTGTAGCCTTGAATCAGAATGGGAATTCCGCAGGCGACCTCCACGTTTTCGATGGCGCGGCGCATCTCGCCCTTGGATTCGCTGAGCGTCTTGCCGTTCTCCAGGGTGATAGTGCGTGACAGCTCCTCGATATTTTCCTCAAGCAGATTCTTGAGTTTGAATAGATATTGGACCCGCTCCACGGCTGGAGTTCGGCGCCACTCTGGGAAGGCTCCTGCCGCGGCTTGCGCAGCCTGGTCGACCTCCTCGGGCGTAGAAAGCGGAACCTGGCCGAGCGATTCCCCTGTGGCCGGGTTTGCGAATTCTAGGTGCTCCTCCGCGGACGAACTCTTCCAAACTCCATCCACATAATTCCTTATCTCTTCCATCAAAATTCCTCCATGAGCGGGCGGTCGAGGGAGCCCCATCTATTATCACCCACCTATGCGAATGTGAGGGATCCGAAGCCATGTAATTATACGGAAACGGGAGTTTACTTTAGTCGTCGGTCCGAACTCGGTTGATGCGTTTCTTCGCGCGTTGTATCTGATAGGTCACGTAGTCGAGATCCTGGCCCGAACCGCGTCCGTAATACTGCCATTGGGGAAAGTTGAAATCGGAGGTGACAGAGCGAGGGAGCAACAATACCGCTTGCAGGAAGGCTTCCAAATCGGGCACATTGTAAATGTTCACTTCGTAACCCCACTGATCCATCTGGTCGAAGAGCTCGTGAGGATCGGGGCGCACCCAGCTAATGGAGAAGCGGTTGATCCCCCAATCAGCAAACATTTCGAGTGTCTCCTGTGCCTTCTCAGGGGTGACCAGCATGAGCGGCCGCATGAAATGAATCGGTGCCTGAAGAATCGCATTCGGATGCTTCTCTCGGATGCGCCGGAAGCCGGCCTCCTTTAGCCTTTCGACGTTGGCATTAAACCATAAGTCTTCATCATGAAACCCACGCTTCTCAATCGCGTCGAGCACCAAATCCAAGACGAGATCACCCGCTTTCAGATCCAGCTTAATTGCCCGACCATGTTTCTTGATCTTCTTAAGGGCCAACTCCAGTGTGAGCCATCGTTCATTCTCAAGCATGGGTGCATTTACAAAGGAATCGTGCCGCAATATGACCTCGTCTCCTTTTGCGTCAAGCTGCACGTCCACCTCTGCCCAGCGGACATCCGACGCAAGGAATTGGCGCATGTTGGGGTCGTCGTTCACGCCGTGCCAGGCAAGCTGTACATGCGACGGAAGTGCGTTTTCATGAGGGATCAGTTCTGACAGGCGGTAGTGCTTCCCTCGAACCGTCCCTCGAGGGACGCGCCTGGACTGGTAAATCGTGTTCGCGTGCAGCAGCAACATCCCGCTGTCCGGATCAGCTTTGGCCAGGGCCTTGAGATTGGCTGGCTCGTTATCGATGAATGCGAAGACATGATAACCCTCGTCTTGAAAGTGACGTAGGCCGGCCACCTTGACCTCCGGGACTCCGTCCTCCCATTCGCCATAGTTCATATAAAGTAAGTCGTCGTCAAAATGGACTCGATAAGGTTTCCCGATCTTATTGAGAGATTGCAGCGTGTCCTCTCGCAACGCTTCTGGCCGTCCGGTCACCAAGCCTACATAGGTGTTGGGTTGGAGTTGGAACCAACGGAGCATTTCGAAGACGCCCTCAAATGGTCTCTGCATTTCGTGGATGGCTTCCGGGCTCCAGCGATTCTCCAAGAACCAGGACAGTATTTTTTTCCGTCTCCGCCTCGATAACTTCTGCTCTTCCAACAAGAGCTCCACATCGTTCTCATGCACGTCGATGTCTTCGAGCTTAAGCCTTTCAAAGTAGTTGGTTGAGTGTTCTCGATCATAGGCCCAAAGCAGCTGGAGAATCAAATGCCGCATATCAATGATGGCCCCATCGATATCCGCGAGCAGGAGCAACTTCTCGCCCGGGAATTCGGTTTGCGTTTGCTCGTAACATGCTGAGAGGGATTTCATCCAGGAAGTTGCCATCAGAGCACCCCTTCACATTCGAGCGGCTCAACTGGGTCTGGGTTTGATCTCACCGACTCTTGTAACCCCTTCACTTGATAAGATACGCGCTCTGGGATCCACCGAAACAGTTCGGGCCACGGGACCATTTGCTCTGAGGGCAGCTGTAATGTTCGATCGAACTCGTAGGTGGGAACGAAAGCGTACCTTCTGAGGAAATCTTGTACCAGTTTGTCGACCTGAGAAGACTTGGTGTCAATTAGCCCCGTGAATAGCTCGGTGACAAGTACCCCTCCGATACCGGCTCCCTCGCAGCAAAGCCACCGGTTAATCTTCTCCCCCTCTTGATACCATCCGGGGGAGGGGGCGAACGCGTGTTTGCCCGGTTCGGAGTAGAGCACCAGCCGGTCACCGGATAACGGCAGGGAACTATTCACTCCCATAGAGCGATAGCTCCCATGCCAACTCGCCTCAGCGCGGACCGGCCTTTCATTCGAGTCCAGATAGATCCATATGTGCTCGAGCTCGTACAAGTGGACAATGTCCCAATCCCACCAAATGGAATATTCCAGCACCTGCTCACCCCGCCCAACTTCTATCGTTCTGGGGAAGGACGGGGAAGGCCCGCTTTGGCGGATAAGGGTATAACCGACTGCAATTGGAAGGAAGGGTTCGCGGTGGTCGAATTTGAGGTAGGGTGCGTAATGGACCGCTAGCTCGTGTTCGGGGCTTGCAGCTTGAGCGACTAGCAGGGAAGTTAGATGTGGATCGTCGCCAGTGAGCATAAGCGCTGGCTCTTAGAAGAGCTCCTTACGGGCATAATAGAAACGGTCCCTTCCGTCCCCACGCCGTTGGGCTCCATAGAGCACTCGCTTTCAACGGCGGGATGATATCGCAGGCTATCCCTTGGGTCAAGCCTTGGAAACCACCGCATCCGATATAAAAATACCAGACGAGACACCGTTCCAACTCATAGGCTGGTTGTCCTATCCGCAAGAATACCGTGAATTAATCGGAACCCGCATTCAGATAATTCGTGATTCTTAGTATCTCGCCTACGATATTCCGGAGGCCATCAGGGCCTGGAATTGCTCGTCCGGGTGTACCTTGCCCGGTGGAGAGATATAGTGCGCCATCCGAGCCCAGGGTGATGTTGGTGGGCGCATCCAATCCCTCTAATAGAACGCGCGGCGGCTCGCCCGATGCAGGAAACAGGGTAAGGCGCCCACTGTAGCGCAAGTAGCCGCCGTGGACCGCAGTGGCACTCTCATCAAAAAGATCGTAGTTGCGAGGAAGTATGTCGGCATAGGCAGATGCCATCTCAATCACAAAGAGATTCCCGACCGAATCGATAGCGAGGTCCACTGCAGTCGTCAAGCCGGTAATCTCGTCCGTGACCTGGCCGGTTTGAGGGTCCACCCGAACAATCTTGGCTTCGCCGGCAACAAAGGGAATCGTCTCGCCTGTCTCCTCGTCAGCGACCCGTCCGGAAAACAAGGCTATGAGCACTTCGCCGGTTCGCGGATCCACAGTCAAACCAGCTGGGACCGCTTGCTGGCCGCTGTTCAGTGGACGGAAACTCACGATTTCCCGAATCTCCCCTTGAAACGAGATTTCTATCAGGGTGTTGGTGCCACTCTCGACCGCAAACAATCTGCCCTGGTCCCGGTCGAAGGCAATGCCGTTCATATTGGCGCGGTCGGCTAAGGTACGGCCCACGGATTTCTCCGGGCTGATAACGTGCAATGCGATTGCGTCAGGACCGCCGTCCACTGATAGAAAGACCCGCCCGTCGCTATGCCGCAGCACATCGACTGGCCCACCCACCTCATCGCCCCCGGTGGCATAAGTGGACAGTGCGTTGTACGAAGGGAAGTGGCTGAACCATGGCTGCGCCTCGGCCTCGTCGTCGAAATCTCCATCTCGGTTGAGGTCGGAGAATTGGGTAAGTTTGCCAGTCCACAGTCTTGGATCGACGGAGCGGAGGCCCGTGCCGGCCTCGGCAACTAGCAAGTCCCCAGTTTCAAAAACCACTATGCCACGCGGGTTTTCCAGGTTGGTGAGAATGACCTCTACAGTGAGCGTTGAATCCCCCTGGTCTGAGGCGCTCCCAGATAAGGATGTGCCGCAACCCGCTGAGGAGATGAGAACCAATACGATGATGATTGCGCGGCGGAGAGGGATCTTCACCCCGATTTGGTCAGTTCCAGAGCAGCGACTGTTCGGTCTCCGGAGGGATCTTTACCCCGGAAAAGCTAGTTCCAAAGCAGCGATTGCTCGGTCTGCGGGTCGAAAAACTGCACGTTTTCGGTATCAAATTTCAGCGAGGCTCGATCACCCATCCGTGTCCGCAGTGCTGGGTCAGCCAGTGCTCGTAAGGCGACGTCTCCAATATGAGCCTCCACCAGATCATCCCGGACCATGGGCTCCACCGTGAACACATCACCTTGGATGCCGCCATCTCCGACACTTACATCTTCGGGCCGGATGCCCATTGTGACCTTGCCTTTCATTGCAACCTTCTCGCCGCGTTTGGTCGGCACGATAATGTCGATTCCTTCGGCCCGGGCATGATACTCGCCATTTTCGCGAGCAACCTCCACCTCCAGAAAGTTCATGGGCGGATTGCCTACAAAGCCGCCTACAAATCGCGTGCGTGGATGATCGTATATTTCGTGAGGTTTGGCATAGGCCTGAAGATGACCATCCTTCATAACCGCGATTCGATCGGCCATCGTCATCGCTTCGACCTGGTCGTGAGTCACATAAATGGAGGTAATTCCCAAATCCATTTGCAAGCGTTTGATTTCGCCGCGCATTGAGAGGCGCAGGCGCGCATCCAGGTTGGACAGCGGCTCGTCAAACAAAAGCAGTTGGGGTTCCTTAATCAAGGAACGCCCCAGCGCTACACTCTGATGCTGGCCGCCGGAAAGCATTGCCGGCTTGCGCTCCATGAGGTTGCCTATGCCCATCATATCCGCCACTTTCTGAGCGCGTTCCATCATCTCCGCCTTCGGCCTCTTCTGCAGCCTCAGCGGGTAGCTAATGTTCTGATAGACGCTCATATGTG
>CAYZXF010000303.1:0-1948 GCA_964482355.1 uncultured Anaerolineaceae bacterium
TTGGAAAAGACCGATCACGTGATCGCCATTCTTCATGATCAGCCAGTTCTGCGCGGCATCTCCTCCAAAGATTCCAAAGCCTAGTTTCTCGTAGAACTCCTTCGAGGCTTCAAGATCCTTCACCGCTAAGCTAATTGAAAACGCACCGAGTTCCATTTCCTGCTCCTTTCAGGTTGTTGTTGCCTTCCAGAAAACCAGCCATTGTCGCCTATCGCGGAGTGCTCCATTGGGTCCCACATATCGCAGTAGGTAGTGCCCCACCTCACATCTGAACGTCAGGATGCTGATCCGCGACCAGGTTCAGAACAAGGTCGTGCTCAAGCAGCGCCTTTAGTGCGGCAGGCACCAGCGTGAACCAGAACTTCGTGGTGGTCGCGGGATCAACGAACACCTCAAAAACCTGCTCCACGGGTTTACGAATAAGCATTTGCACCTTCGCGGCGAGTGCAGCCTGGGGCGTCATCGGGTCGCTCCTTACACTTGTCTAGTTCGGTACGACATTGATGACCACATTTCCCATTTTGTGCCCTTTTTCAACATATCTATGAGCTTCTACCATCTCTTCCATCGGAAAAGTTCGGTCGATGACTGATCTCAGCTTTCCCGCCTCAATAAGCTCTTTGAGGAATCCTAGATCTTCAGTCTTCAGGTCGCCTCCGGAGCCGGAATCCTTGTCAACGTTCAGATAAATTCCTGCGTTCTTTAGCACCTTTTTGCCACGGGAAGGCGAAAGCTTGTCTACCGCGTCAAAGACAACGTCATAGGACTCGCTGCTTTGGGTAAAGTCCTCTTTTGTGTAATCAATTACCTGGTCGGCTCCTAGCGATTTCACCATATCAATATTCCTTGTACTGCACACGCCGGTAACCTCCGCTCCAAAGTACTTGGCAAGCTGTACTGCGTAGGTTCCTACGCTTCCGGAAGCGCCGTAAATTAAGACTTTTTGTCCGCTCTGAATGTTTGCCTTTCTAAGGACGACCAGCGCGGCAATTCCCCCACCAGTAACCGGGGCAGCCTCCTCAAAGTCCATATTGGCTGGTTTTAGGGCCACCATCCCTTGTTTAGCTACCGCCCCAACTTTGGGTACCTCAGGCAGGCATTTGTACTCGGCATAGGCTCCGAATCCAAAGCCAGCAAATGCAAAAACGTGATCCCCTTTTTTGAGGAGCTTGACGTCTTTTCCTGATTCTTCCACTTCCCCCGCAAGCTCTAATCCTAATATGGGTATTTTTGTTGGTCTGATGAGACCGGCGACAATTCTTGCCAGAAATGGGTCAGGCTTTCTCAACCTTATGTCTCCCGCGTGCACAGTTGTTGTAATTATCTTGATGAGAACTTCATTGTCCTTGGGAGTCGGTTTGCTTACTTCCTGGAGCTCAAGAACATCCGGTGCTCCATACTTCGTGGTCACAATCGCTTTCATGAGTTTCCCTGAAGTGGTCATTTATTGGAGCCGGTTACCAAAATAACAGCGTCGAAGCCTAACGACCGCCACTGACAACGGTGTCCATTTGATGCTGCCGTTCGTTCCTACACACTATCCGGACGGACTCCGTCCGAGGCGTTCATAGATCCTGTGAATGATTTGCTCCGCAACTAGCATCGTGATAATCAGCGCAACCAGGGGGATAAATCCACTGATTTCGACGTGATCACCGAAGATGATATCGATAGCCGCCAGAATAACAAACTTGGAAAAGAAAAGGATAGAGAACGCTAAAACAATCCCAAGCAAGCGGTAGAAAGTACCCTCCAGAGCCCCAAAAAATGCGGCAACTCGGTGCTCCAGGCGAAGAATGACTTCCAAGAAGGCTTTGAGTACGATCGCGGTGAGCACGGATATCGTGAATGAGTCGATAATAAAGGCGTCAGAGTATTCGACGAATATGTTGAGGATGACAGTGTAGACAAGTACGGCAGTCATCCAGTCGAGGAACAGATGCTGACT
>CAYZXF010000304.1:0-3054 GCA_964482355.1 uncultured Anaerolineaceae bacterium
CTCAAAAAGAATCCCGTCCTCCAGGACACGTAGGTTCTCGTTAGGGATAATGACCATGTTCGATTCCCAGGCTGCGACCTGAACGTTTACGATGGGGAATTCATCCGTAACGATGTGAGTTACGTGGATTGGCTGGGGTTCTTCCTGGGATGAGGCGTTGGCAGGGAGAATCGTGAACACAAGGAATAGGGCGATCGCGAGCGTCCACCGGATCTTCAGCTTTGCGTGTACAGCTAACTCCATCGTCTATCGATCCCCTTTTTCGATTTCTTGCCCGTCCCAAATGAAAATCAGTTTCACGTCACCAAATTGGACCGCATCGCCATGGTGAAGCTCTACCCTGCTCTCCGGCCCAAGCTCTGTACCATTCACCCGCGTGCCATTTGTGCTCTTTAGATCGTGAACCAGATAGCTCCCCTTACGCCGCAGCACCTGAGCATGCCGTCTCGAAACCGAGGGCGAGTCCGCCGTGTCCAGCGAAGTGAGATCCACCCCAAGCACACTCTCTGCTACTCCTGAAGCTCGATCCACTCGCCCGACGAGCGCGTTGTTAGCATGAAAGGGGAATACGGGGCCGCTGGAAGAGACCAGACCAGGTCCGGCGAAACGTCTCCCGGCATCGCTTTGTGAGAGTTCCTTGGGTACTGGCTTGATCAGCAGCTGCAGCACGTCTCCATGAACTACTCCCGCGGCCTGAAGACTGCTCTCGGGACGGATCGGTTCGCGTCTGTTTTCCAGCTTGAGGATGTACTTGACCGCCGCTCCCTCTTCGGGGAGATCCGAGTGCTCAATGGCCTTGGCGATCCAGGGTGCTAAGGAATCGACCGGACGTTCGGCGGGTAGCTCAAGATCACGCGCATTGGCTTTCCCGTCCTTGACGGTTACAACAACCGCAGTCATCGATACATGTGCACCTTATAGGACCCCTCCCGAGCGCGACCACAGCGGTCTTTCATTCTACAACACCGTGTCCAGCGCGAGGTCTTGGGGTTTTACCTCACCAAAGGGGATATTGCCCGATTTCCCCTTCTAGCTGACGGCTTCTACCCAGATTCTGTACCTAAGTACAGGTACTGGTCGGCCTGTAAAAATAGGCTACACCTTGATTAGCAATCTGGGCTATGCAATAATGGTCGGGCTTTCATTGTATGGGGGTCTTTTCGAAAGGAGAGGTATCAACATGGCACTTTTAAGACAGGATATTCAGACCATCCGGACTCTTGCCGATCGGGTCGCTCATGAACGGAACGACACCGTGGAAAACCTGCTGTCCAGGCTAAACGGGATCAACACCGAACTGGATGCCGCCTGGGATGGTCCGTCGCAAATCGCATTTCAGGAGTCCTATGGAGATTGGATCCAGCAGCTCCGAAAGTACAGCGACACGCTCAATAATGTTCATCAATATTTGAAGAGCGTTGCGCAAAATTTCGAGGACCTGGATGCGGCAGCAGCCTCAGCTGCCAGCGGAGCAGCAGCACCTCAGTAGCACAGAGTTTTCAGACGAATGTGAACGACCCCCACCTTATATGTGGGGGTCGTTCTTTTTCTTGAGAATTGTTTGAACCCAATCATCGATTGTGCTGGGCATATCCGGCCGGTCATTCCACTCCACTTTGGGAGAGGCAAGCTGCACGAGATCCTGTCCCCCGGGGTCATAGAGGAACGCCCTACCCGGCGGCAGTTCTTTCCCCTTGATATCAACAGGCATCTTCACCCCAACGATGTTGCTCTCCAGACTATCCGTAGATTGCAGCCAGATACCGTTTCGCCACGACCGTGCATTACGGGTCAGCGGATCATTGAGCGTACTCAAGATGGTTGAGGGGACCGTCAGCAGAATTGTCATTCGGATGTCGCCAGCTCTTCGTGCGAGTGCATCCAATCTTGCAAGAGACTCTGAGCTAATGCGCGTGCTCAACAGGTGAAAATCATCGAGCAGCAGCAGAATGGATGCTGCTGAGCGTAAGTCCCCAGGATTCGCATCGAGCCGCTTCTCCGCTTCTTCTTCCAGAATAGTCAGCAAGCGCTCCAGGGTTTTTTCGGTCTTTGCTTGCCCCAAACAGTGAGGCAGATTCTTGAGCGCGTCTAGCCTGTTTTTTTCGCCCCGCTTAGGTGTCACCAACGCAAATTGAAAGCGATTGGGATCAAAGCCAGTACATAGTACGATTGCGATGGTCGACACTGCAGTTGTTTTGCCAGATTTTGGAGGTCCGGCAATCAGGAAGTAGGAGCCGATCCTCGCCAGATCAAACTCGCGCGCTCGCATGTCCTTGTCTTGTATCGCGATCCAGGACCCGGATTCCAAGAATCCTGGGTCGCTTTCAGAATTGCCTTGATGCAGGACCTCAGCTAACGAAACAGACTCGCTGAGCATACGAATCGGCGCCGGTCTGGGACCTTCCCAGGCCACATTCATCTTGCCGCTCATTTCCTGAAGGGCGTGGATTTGCTGTGCCCGAGGCTCAGAGGTCGGAAGGGCGATCTGCACTTCGATCGGAGGCCTCTGATTGTAGAACCCCCTGCCCGGAACAGGATCGTATGTGTCGAGATCCGGCCGACCATCGAGGATTACCGAATACATCATTCGATCTGCGATCTGTAATGCGATTCTGCGTGAAATCAGATCGGCAACTTTCCCGGATGGAAAACGGTCGGAAGTGAGGGCAAAATACAAGCCATAGTCGCCACCTTCCCGAAGAAGCTGGATGAAACCCTCCATTTCGAAGTTAAACGCCTCTTGGAACCCCGAAAAATTGTTGATCGCGGTAATAATCGCGGGCAGATTTGCTGCGCCATCCCCCGCTGCGGTATAGCGAGCAAAATCTACTGCGCCGGCTTCTTCGAATAATTTTCGGCGAGCATCGAGTTCCGATCGAAGTGTCGCAATCAACCGGCGAACTCGATCGACGTCGTCGCTGGCGTACGCACCAGCAACGTGCGGCATTTGAGAAAACGCAGCTCTCAGTTGATGGCCGCCAAAGTCGATCATGTGAAAATGCATGAGGTTCGGTGGAAGTGATTGAGCATATGCCGATACGAGCGACATCAGAG
>CAYZXF010000305.1:0-4589 GCA_964482355.1 uncultured Anaerolineaceae bacterium
AGCTCGTCTTTGCTAATCATTTTTGGAGTTCCAGCCGCAGATAGCTGCCGAATGTGTTCGATCGTGCTTGCCTCAAAGCCTAGGACCCCCAGCCAGTGAGCCCAGGACTGTGTGGGGATCCTGTGCCCGGGTGAGTGTGCCTCCACCCGATAATTCTGACGGTAAATCGAGTTGCTCTTATAGCGTTTGACAACTGCCCGGGTGGCATTCGGTGCGTCCTCCCCCGGCGACCGTAGCCAGCCAGTTCGATAGGCGCTGAATTCGTGCTGATTGATTTTCGGGAAGCAAGTCGATTTCCACACTAGCCCCGACGATGTAGGCTACAACCTCCATGTAATTTGTCGAATCACTAATCCATCTCCTGGAAAGAGATGGTCGGAATCCTCCGCTAGGCCAGAATTCGGGATCTCGCAGTTCTCGCTGTAAGACATGCACCAACTCGTGGGCGACGAGCGCTATTCGCGTGGGCGACTCGGCTTGCCCTTGGTTACGATAACTTGTGTCAAGCACGATCAGACGACGCCAGGGAGTCGCCCCGCTCCCGCGCGTGGGCAGAAAAGCCACCCACACCTTGAGGATCTGAATGATGCGTGCCACATCGCTGCCAACCGGAGATGCGGGCTGGCCGGTGCTCCGCCGAGCGCTCATTGCTTCCAGGCTCGGCGTCAGTGGACCGACATCTCCAGGGTGCTGGGCGGCCAGCCGGATGTCGGCTATGGAACTTAGAACTGAGATGCCTGTTCTCCTAAAGACGCAACGGCCCGACCTCTGATGAAGTCGGGCCGATGAGAGTATGCAGTAAATCCTTTAGGCTTTTGCGGTGCCTTCCTTATAAGCTTGCCCCAACAGGTGGCCCTCAACAGCTAACGAGTATGCCGTGGTGAGGAATATCCCAACAAAGCACAGGATGGTGCCGAGCGATGCGATAAAGCCAGCCACGAAATATCCGAGCAGCACGATTAGGTATGCGCTTGGCGCATTGCTCACAATATTCCAAAGCTCTCTAAAATTCAGCGAATCTGCAAGGCCGTCCGTTGCGGCCAATCGGCCGTAAGATGCGGGGAGGGCGAACAGCAACGCGATGGTGTAAGTGAAAGTCAGACAGATCATGCAGAAAGAAACCAGGGTGATGATAGCCCCGGCCGCATCTCCGTCTGCGGAACCGACCACACCCGTGAAGATCACGACCGGGATCCACACGAGGATGAGTGGGATCGAGAAAACCAGGGCTGCCACCCAGGCTTTGAATCCCAAGGTGAGCAGGCCGCCAAAATCGCTCCAATCCGCTAAGACTTCATCATCGCCATTGATCACCCGCCGGCCGATCTCGATTGACCAGCCAAGCAGTGCGAACCAGCCGATGATGGGAATGATGCTAATGACGGCTGCGATCACGATTTTCTCAATCCATTTTTCGTCCTGAAACGGGAACGAAAACGCCAATCCGAAGTCCATTGATCCTCTCCTTTTGCACTCAGGGTGCGCTGGTAAGGCCTAATTTTAGCTCAGTCGCGATAATTGCGAATCTGGGTGCTTGGGTCCTCCGTACCGAACAGCAGAGTATGGTACTCTAGTACTAGTCACTTTTTGAAGGGGTCAAGAGGAGTGCGTGAGGGTCCCCTTGTTAAGTCCGGCCTGCGGCCTGTCGCTCGTCGGGCTTTTATTGTTCCTCAACTTACCGCTCCCTTCATCGGCCGAGGGCTCTTCTGGCATCTCGCAGGTCGACGTCTCAGCCTCGCCGATTTTGGACACGGGAACGCCCCCCGCTCCATCTGCAACTCAAACATCCCCAGGCCCCGAGCCATCGGAGACTCTAACCGCTACATCAGCTCCGACCGTTGTGACTCCTCCCGTGGGAAGCGCCAGCCCGTCCCCTGCTCCGAGCCTCACTGCCTTAACCTCGACACCCACCGCAAGCCCAGGCGCGTCAACTTCCCCAGCGCCGGGCAGCGCAACCGTATCTCCCACACTCGAAATGCCAACACCCCCAAGCTCGACGCCCACCTTGAGCGCAACGTCGACACCGCCGAAGCCTGCTCCAACCGCCTTCCCACCTCAATCCGTCTTGATCAACGAATTAGCTTGGGCCGGTACGGTGGCTTCCTCCTCCGATGAGTGGATCGAGCTTCAGAACCAGGGTAGCACTGCCATAGATCTGGACGGATGGCGTCTCACCGACGGAGGCGACATCAATGTGGTTCTCGGCGGGACAATCGCCGCGTTCAGCTATTTCCTGCTGGAGCGTACCGACGATTCGACCATCGCCGATATTGCCGCCAATCAAATCTACACCGGCTCGCTAGCCAACGGCGGCGAGCGCCTTGAGTTGCTTGATCCTTCGGGAGCTGTCGTGGACACGGCCAATGGGGATGGCGGCGGATGGCCGGCCGGTGATGCGGGCTCACGCAATACAATGGAGCGTCGCGGGGGTTCAGACATTGGTGGAAATTGGGGAACATTCACGGGATTCGGTGGTGTTGGTCGCGATGCGAGTGGCAACTCCATCGCAGGTACGCCCCGCCAGTTGAATTCCATTCTCATCGCCACAGCCACCCCAACTCCTTTTGCTAAGCCGACCGAGGTCTCCCCCCAGGCCGTACTGATCAATGAGGTTGCCTGGTCTGGCACCACGGCTTCCTCCAGTGACGAATGGATCGAGCTGCACAACCCGGGAGCGCTCACTATATCGCTGGTGGGTTGGACTTTGACCGACGGGGCCGATATTACGATCTCGTTGTCGGGCAGCCTCGCCGCATACAGTTTCTATTTGCTTGAGCGGACGGATGACACAACGGTAGCGGATATCGCGGCAGATAGGATCTACACCGGCTCTCTGAGGGATGGCGGAGAAATGCTGCAGCTTCTTGGGCCTGCAGGCGAACTGGTAGATTCGGCGAATTCTTCAGGAGGCGGTTGGCCGGCCGGAAGCTCTTCGCCTAAGGCCAGCATGGAGCGCCGCGGCGGTGGCGATTTCTCCGGAAATTGGGGTACTTATACCGGCTATAACGGGAACGGCCTGGATGCTTCGGGAAATTCGATCCGTGGAACACCGCGACGAATCAACTCGCTCTTCTTCCCTACCCCAACCCCCACGGGCATCCCCAGCAGGATCGTGATCAACGAGGTATTAATTCGGCCACGGCACGATTGGGAGGGCACCGGTGGGGTCACCACAGGGGACGAGTTTATCGAGCTCTACAACGCCGGCCCGCTCCCCGTCTTCTTGAAGGGGTGGTGGCTCGATGACGTGGCCAACGGTGGCTCCAAGCCGTACGATTTGCCGGGCGTAACGATTTCACCCAGAGGCTTCGCAGTTTTCTTCCGCACAAAGACCAAGATTGCACTAAATGACAGCGGAGACACCGTCCGACTGCTTGCACCTGACGGACGATTGATCGATCAGATCAGTTATCTCAGGATTCGCGCGGCCAATCTTTCGTACGGGCGGCTCACTGATGGGTCGGACAATATGCGCTATGGGCTCTGGCCTACACCCAGGATGCCTAACCTGTTGTTTGAAGAGCCGTCGACTCCGGTTGTGACGCGAATCTATTTTGGATTACCTTGCACCGGGAAATCATTAACGCTTCTTACCAGAGCGACTCGCTTTCCAGCGCAGGCAGCGTGGCTGCAGGGAATGTACTTTGTGGCGTGTGAGATCCAGGTGTTAGAGACCGGCGAGGGAGCGTAGCAGGCGCCGGAATGCGTCGGGGCCAGTTAGCGAATATTTGGCGGATGAGCGACGATCTACACCAATTCGAATGGACCATGCTCCATCCGGAATCACTTCAAACATCTCTTCATCCGTAACGTCGTCCCCGGTTGCAAGGATAAAGTCGTAAATAGGACCGCCATCGAGCCATATGCGAGCGGCTCGCCCTTTGCCGATCCCGCTTTCCTTCACTTCAACCACCTTGCTCCCCTGCATGATCACCAGGGGGGTGTTTGCGATCAGCCCCTCCAGATTTTCCATGAGTTGCTTGGAGCGCAGATCCCCTAAGTCCGGCTCCGCGCGCCGGTAGTGCCAGGCCATCGAGGCGGTCTTCTCTTCCAACATTGAGCCCGGCGTACGATCCACGTAGAGCTCGAGCAGCGGCCGCAGCTCCCCCTTCCAACCGTCGGCCTCTTCCGTGGTTTGTAGGCTCCATTTCTTATCTGCCGCGCGCCGGATTAGGGCTCCGTGCTCTGCCACAAGATCTGCTCCAGTATCCGCAAGCCATTCTTGAAGCGTTCCGCGGTCCCTGCCGCTGATGATGACGACCGTGTTTTTGTCGTCATCAACCAGAGCTTTGAGCAGCTCCAGCAACTCTGCGTCCGGGGCAGCATCTATGGGTCGGGCAGCAAAAGGAACCATCGTTCCATCGTAATCCAACAGCAGCAGGCGCTGATTGGTCGATCGATAGGCTTGTAACAGAAGTTCGACGCCGGCCGTGTCTAGCCGCACCTGTATGTGCTGCTTGGCGGGCACAGTTTCGGGATCCAGCTCCCCCAGAAAATCCTCCGCCCAACGCACGACGTTGTATCGACGCAGGCGCGCCAACATGGGTAAATTCCTCGTCGTCTGTTCACTCTCTGACATCGTCAGAGCA
>CAYZXF010000306.1:0-16660 GCA_964482355.1 uncultured Anaerolineaceae bacterium
GAGACCATTATGGCACAGTTGAAAACCGGGCGCAGTAGCTAAACAGTCGCCCCCGTGAACCTGAAATCACGGATCTTTACGGCCGGTGCCGATACGGCCGCTTTCAGAAAGTCATCCACGACTAGGCGAGTCTCCGAACCGATCGCCTCAACGTTGTTGAGCGCCTCAACATAGGATTGGGTAAAGCGAAAATCCTTCACGGGCCCTTGGATTTTGCCATCTTCAATTAAAAATACGCCGTCGCGTGTCATTCCCGTGACTACGCAGTCTCGAGGATGCACATGCCGGGTGTAATGGAAGCGGGTGATGTACATTCCTCGCTCGGTAGACTCGATCATCTCCTGTGTGCTTTTATCGCCTGGCGCCATAAATAGATTGGTCGGGAGTGGCGAGTACATGCGAATCATTGGAGGAAAATCTGGAGAAAGAGCATGCCCGGTGCTCTTCTGGCCCTGCTGGGCAGCCGTCTGGCGATCGTACACTCCGCCTCTTACTACGCCATCTCGAACGATATCTAGCTTCTGCTTCGGCTCCCCTTCGGAGTCGAACGGCTGCGGAACGCCACCAAGATCCAAGCCGTCATCCCAAATACTGACCGCCTCATTCATCGATTGCTGACCGATCCGTTCTGAGATCCATGATCGGCCTTCGGCAACTGCCTGCCCGCTCATTCCGGGCAAGGCAAGCATCTGGAGCAGGTCGACCGTGGCATATGGATCCAGCACCACCGTCAGCATCTCTGGCTCCATACTGCTTGGATCCGCTGCATCGGTGGCCTTTCGGGTAGCCTCCTCACCGAGCGATTGAACCGGGACTTCATCCAGCTTCCAGTGCGAGGCCTGCGCCCAGCCTGAGGCACCATTGTTTCTGACCACAGTCTGGAAATCGACCAGTGACCCCGAATGGTAGGCAAAATGCCCTTCTGAGTTGGCCACCGCTAATTCGTTGGTCTCAACCAGGTAGGCTCCGTAAGCCGCATGGCCGCTCTCTGCTGCTGCCTCACGCACCTGGCGCACTGCCTCCGCTCTAGAATGGGGGGATTGGTCCGTCGCTGCTGGATCCAAAGCGGCTGCCCCATTAAGATCGATCGGTTGGGTCAGGGTTAGAATCGCCTCGCTTTCGGGGCTGGCAGCGATTATTTCGGCCACCTTGTTCGCAAGCTCTTTCAAGGAACCTTCATCGAGTGCATTGGTAGATGCCATGCCGCTGAGTGCCCCAACCCATGCCTTCAGATGCACGCGCACTTCTTTTTCTTCGACGTTTTGGTGAACCGAGTTCTTGTAGAAACGCGTGAGATCGCTCGCTTTCGAGCTGACCACAATTTCAGCCGAGTCGGCGTGAATGGTCCCCAATATCTGATCGACGATGGACTTGGCTTCAGCTTCTCCCAACATTGCTTTCCTCATTTCAACTGTGAATCCCAATTTGCACATTCCGAAATCGCGCCGGAGCAGCCCCGTGACCCGTATGCGCTACCTGGCTCGGCTGCCCTTTGCCGCAATTTGGCGTCCCCCACATCACCCAATCCTCTTCACCGCAGATCGCGTCGCAACTGTTCCAAAACTCGGGGGTAATTCCGGTATAGGTCGGATTGCGCAGCATCTTCCCCAGCTTGCCATTTTTTATCTCGTAACCCATCTCCGTGCCAAACTGGAAGTTGTATCGGCGATCGTCAATCGACCACGACCGGTTGGTTTCCATGTAGATCCCGTCATCTGTGTCGGCGATGAGGTCCTCCAGGCTCCAGGTTCCCGGCTCCAGGCTGACATTGGTCATTCGGATCAACGGGATGCGGTTCCATCCCGAGGCGCGCATGCACCCGTTCGAGGTCAATCCCAATTTGGGTGCGGTTTCTCGGGACATCAAGTATCCGACGAACTCGCCTTCTTTGACGATCGGCGTAGATTGGGCAGGTACGCCTTCATCATCCCAGCCAAACGTTCCCAGGCCGTTAGGCCTCACGCTGTCGGCGGTAATGTTGACGACCTCTGAGCCATATCGGAAGTTATTCAATTTCTCGGTCGTTAGAAATGATGTTCCTGCGTATGCGGCTTCGGTTCCATAGACTCGATCCAGTTCGATGGGATGCCCACACGACTCATGGATTTGCAGAGCCACTTGCTCCCCGCTCAGGATGATATCGCCCCTGCCGCTTGGGCATGGGTCTGCCGTTAGCAGTGCAACCGCCTCGCTGGCCACCCGCTCGGCATTTCCCGGAAGATCCCAGCCCACGACGGTCTCCCAGCCAGCTGTCACCTGCTGACGCCCCCAGGAGGATGGGTAGGAGCGCTGCTGAACTTCTCCTTCACCGACCGCATACGCCGTCATGCCGCCGCCCGTTTCGATAATGGTCTGGTCAGTGAGGGCTCCATCACTGTTAGCGAACCATTTTCGTTCCTTGATAAATACTAGATTTAAAGTTCGTGCCTTGATTTCGGGTTCAGACGCTAGGAGTTGATCGGCCTTCATCAATACAGAAACTTTTTGCTCCAGGGAAATCGTGAAAGGATCGATCTCGACCGGAGTGCGGTAGGTACCCTCACTGGTAACCGCAGGCCCAAGATCGACCTTGTCTCCACGGACAAGCGCCGATGCTTTTGCGATCTCAAACGCGCGGTCGGTGAGGTGGTCGATCTCGCTCAAGCTCAAATCGCGTGAAGAGGCGAAGCCCCACGCACCATCGACGAGCACTCTGACACCCACCCCAAGGTTCTTGGCACTCTCCAGAGTCCGCATCTCCCCATTCTGAACAACGAGCGTTTCGGTTTCCTTTTCGATGACGCGTGCATCCGCATATTGCGACCCGCGTGTGTGCGCAAGGTTCAACGCACGATCGAGCAGATCTTGCATGGTTTGACTCCTCACTAAGTCTCAGGCGAGGCTCAGGTTGACATTCTATTCTGAACGATGACGAGCCTGATTACGAAATCCTAAATAGACTTGGGGATTTGAAGCAGGATGGTTGTGCCCTCTCCGAGTTCACTTTCTGCTCGAATGGTCCCACCTTGCGCCTCAATCAACGATTTGGCGATTGCTAGCCCCAAACCGGAGCCGGCGCCGTCACGGTGCCGGGATTTGTCGCCTCGGTAAAAGCGTTCGAAGACGTGAGGCAGGTCTTCTGGATCGATCCCCGGGCCGTTGTCTTTGACTTGAATCTCGATCGCGCCATTGCGCTCTTGCGCAGACATTAGGACGCTTCCCTCATCTTGTGTATGTCGTATGGCGTTGCTAACCAGGTTACCCAGCACCTGCCCCATTCGATCAAAGTCGACCATTAACTCGGGGAGCTCTCCATCAGCAACGACCTTGAGGTCGATTCCCTTCTCTCGTGCAAGCGCTCTGTAGGAACCGGCTGTCCTTTCCAGGACGGCCGCGGGGTCGTGTTCTCCGAGCTCAAGCGTGAGTTCGCCGGATTCAACTAGCGACAGGATTTGCAGATCCTCTACCAATCGTTCGAGACGTTGTGCTTCTTCGCGAATAACGGAGAAATTCTCCCCGGAGGCTTCTAGTACGCCTTCTTGTATTGCCTCCGAATGCGCCAATATGACGCTGAGCGGAGTGCGCAGTTCATGTGCTACGTCTGCTGTGAGCTGCCGGCGCCGATCGCGTGCGGTAGCCAAATCGGCATTCATTTGATTGAAAGCTTCGGCTAATTCCCCTAATTCATCGGATGAGCGAACCGGCACTTTTGTCTCTAATTCGCCAGCGGCAACTGCGCGTGCTCCCAAGGTCAATTCTCGAAGCGGCCTGGTTAAGGAACGAGCTAAAACAACTCCCAGCACGATCGCTGCTGAGGCACCTCCGACGGCGCCCACGATGAGCGCGAGGTTCACGCGATTAATAAAGGCTAGCTCAGCCGGCTGGACATCGAATGCTCCGCTTTGAATATAAAGGGTCCCAACGGCTTTCTCATTCACTTCAATTGGGGTCCCGCCTGACAGGGATCCCGCGGACACCTTCTCGCCGACCTCGTGGTTCTGCCCAGCAACGACGACCGAACCGTGCTCATCCACAAGTAGGAAGGGAAGGAATGGAGCGTTCCCCTCGGGTCCGGATCGCGAGCCTCCAAACGATCGATTGGAGAATGGCCGTGGCAGCCCTTCCCAATTCCCGTTCGCTGCATAGTAGTCTGCAAGCTGATCCGTTAGGCCAGTCCGTCGGTAAGAGAACATGAAATTGCCAAATTCGCCGGCGGTGGCAGTCGCAGCCAGAACCGCCAAAATGGCCGTGCCGGTCAGGCCGACTACAACAAATGCAAGCAACAATTTCGCGGTTAGGGAACGAATAACAGTTACTCCCTCACAAAGCGATAGCCAATACCATACACAGTCTGAATGTAATGCGGCTCCTTGGGTTTTGGCTCAACCTTGGACCGCAAGTTTTTAATGTGTACGTCGATGGTGCGCTCATACCCCTCGTACGCCACACCCTGAATCCGGTCCAGGAGCTCGAGTCGGGAATACGCTCTCCCTGGCACCGACATCAACGCGGCCAGAAGATCGAATTCGGAGGGCGTGAGATCCACGTACCGCTCCCCAACCTCGACCGTGTGGCGCTCGCGGTCCAGTTCAATATTGGAAGCTCGAATCACTGCAGCTTCCGGCCGGGTTTGACCTGCTCGGCGTAATACCGCTCGCACCCTTGCGACCAGCTCGCGCGGGCGAAATGGTTTGGTGACAAAGTCATCGGCTCCCAACTCCAAGCCGATGACTTTGTCATCCTCTTCAACCTTGGCGGTCAGCAGGATAATGGGCGTCTCGGCTTCTCTTCGATGGGCTCGCATAAACTCGAAACCATCCATCTCCGGCATCATTACATCCAGAATGATTAGGTCTGGTTTGCTCTCACGTGCGACGAAGAGCGCTTCTTGCCCATTTGAGGCTGTCGCTACATCGAAACCTTCTTGCGTTAGATAAGCCTCGACAACGGAAACTAGTCGAGGCTCATCATCCACAATCATGATCTTCTTGGACATGTTCTGGGCTTCCTGCGAATGCTGCGATAGGATCCTATCAAGAAATCGTGAAGATATTGTGAAGAATCAATGACCCCTACACTTACCCTGCTACGGCAACAAACTCGATTTCGAGGATAAATTCTTCGTCCACTCCGGCCACTCTTGGTACGCGAGGGATCGATATTTGGAAATCCTCTCGAAAGACTGTCGCAGACGCCAGACCTTCCACTCGGTCCTCGGCAACCATCGTAGCTTCTCCTGCGAAGGTCACCTCCTGTGTGACTTCCCGGATCGTCAATTGCCCAACGATCTCGAAGGGAACGGTCTCTCCAACGACGATCGCGCTCGGAAGACCTACGATATCCGTTGGTTGAAAAATGATCAAAGGAAATTGACCAGACCGCAGGATGAAATTTCTGATAGCTCGATTTCGCATCGAGCTGTCCGTCTCAAATCCCGAAGAATCGATCAGGAACTCATCTAACGTGCTCAGCTCGGGCTCGACAAAATTCAGCACGCCCCCACCCTGGACAAGCTTGTTGACCCCCACCACGGTATTAGGCGAATTGGCAAGGATCTCTCCTATGATGAACCGCGCTTCACTCAGGTCGGGATCGAGTGCAAATATAGCCTCACCCTCTGCCCCCGAGGCCTCCGATTCGCCTGCGGAATCGGGCGCTTGCGCCCCCTGTACTTCTGCTACCTCCGGAACCTCAGCTTCCTTTGTTGCACTCGGCGCACATGCGCTCAGGCCAATCGCCAATATCACTGCTAGTAATCCCAACCCTCGAATGCTCACTACTTTCCTCCTAGGCAGATATGCTTTTTTGCAAGTCGGCTAATGGATTTCGCTGACGTGCGGTGTACGTGGTTAGTTAGGCATCTTCAAGTCCTGCTCGCGCCTCCAACAGCTCGATGAGTGGATCAAAGAGAAATCCACCGGTTCGACCTCCAAATCCTTCTAAGCCTCGCTCGGCGCGCTGGGTGGCGAACGCCTCTGGGTCAAAGTCGCCGCCGCCACCCTGGAATCCACCAGGTCCGCCACCAAATTGCCCACCGGGACCCTGTCCCCCTCCGCCTCCAAACTGTCCCCCGAATTGACCGGGATTGAAGCCCTCACCGTCAAAGCCTTCAAATCCTTCAGGAGAACCGAACTCGATCCCTAGATCTTGAATAATCGTCCGCATGTCTTCTGGCGTGATCTCGAACGCTGAGATTGCCTCCAGCTGCTCGGTTGTCATAATGTCTTGAATTTGTTCGAGCAGAGCCTCGATCTCTGCAGCGGCAGCAGTGTCACTAGTCGTTAGACTGCGCATCGCCTTCCACAGGAGCGCCAATTCGGCAGCCTGAACCGAATCAACTGCCAGATCTGTGGTCTCGAGCTGAAGAGTGCCCAGAATGAGTTGCGTTTGTACAGGGAGCTCGCCTTCTCCAAGCCGAGCTCTCTCCTGAGAAGAATCCGCAGCTCCGGTGGTGCCTTCACTCGTCTGAAAATCTTCAGCAACTGTCTCATCCGATTCCTCAATGCCGGAACTGCATGCTGCAACTAGGACGATCAGTGCTGAGAGTGCTGACAGCTTTAATGTTGATATCGTCATCTGACTCCCTCTCTGCTTAATCACTACGGAGATTCGTCTTACTCGTGTCGTAACGCCTCGATCGGGTCCATCCGCGAAGCCCGATTCGCTGGATAGAAACCAAAGAATATTCCGACCGCTGCGGCGGAAGTAAATGCAAGAATGATCGAACTTGTAACCACGACAGTCTGCATATCACTCACTGCTCCGAAAATTATTGATCCACCCACGCCGACAACCACGCCAATCACTCCGCCGATCAGACTCAGCACGACCGCCTCGGTCAGAAACTGCCCGCGGATGTCGTTAGGGGTCGCCCCAATGGACTGTCGGATGCCAATTTCACGCGTACGTTCGGTCACGCTAACCAGCATGATGTTCATGATCCCAATGCCCCCAACAATTAGCGACACACCTGCTACCCAGGCCAGTAAGCTGCGAAAGGCTTGCGTTGTAGCTTCTTGAGTCTGAATGATGTCTTGTTGTGTGGTCACTGAGAAATCGGCGGCCTCAAGAGTGACGTCGTGTAGTCGTGCGAGAAGCAGGTTGATTTGTTCTATGGTGCCCTCGAGCACCTCTGGACTCTCGACTTCGACGATGATCTGCCGCACACGATCACCCAAGAACCGTGCAAACCGGGCTGGAGTGAATTTCTGAAACACTACCGTGATGGGTGTATAGAGTTGTGAGTCGAAGTCAATGCCACTCACCAGACCGCGTTCCTCAAAGGTGCCGATCACAGTCAATTTTGTGGTATCTACGGTCACCGTCTGCCCGATTGGGTTCTGGTCCCCGAAGAGTTCGTGTGCTAGACCGGAGCCGAGCACGGCCACCTTCTGTTTTCGATCTACTTCTTGCTGAGTGAAGTAGCGGCCTTGATCGAGTTCCATGTCACGCACCGAAGGGAAATCCGCAGTACTCCCTAAAATCGTTACGCTTTCTAAATTGACGTTGCCTGCCTTCACAGTCTCGGAAGAAGGCTGCTCCACCACTACCGCCTCGACACCCCTGACATTGTCAGCGATTGCGAATGCGTCGTCATATACCAGCCCGCCTCCGCCCCCGCCAGGCTGAAATGCTGCTGGTCCGCCGCGCGAGAAGTTCTGGTTGATGTACACAAGATTTGATCCCAAGCCGGTGATCTGCGCCTCAATTGCGGCTTCCGTTCCTGCGCTGATGCCGATCATGATGATTACGGATGCCACACCAATGATGATGCCCAGCATGGTGAGCAGCGAGCGCAGCTTGTTGCCGGAGATGCTCTCCCAGGCCAGGCTAATAAACTCACGCAGATTCATGCTGCACCTCGATTGTTTGCGATTGTTCGTGCGCTGAGCCGTTTTGCACGATCTTCTCGATTTTGCCATCCAAGAGATGGATAGCTCGCTCCGTGTGCCTCGCGATCGAAGAATCGTGAGTAACCATTACGATCGTCCTTCCACTCTCATGCAGTGTATGAAGAAGGGCCATAATTTCTTCGCCAGAGCGGGAATCCAAATTACCCGTGGGTTCATCGGCCAATACAAATGCTGGATCATTTACCAGTGCTCTGGCAACCGCCACGCGCTGCTGTTGACCGCCTGAAAGTTCGGTCGGCATGTGTTCGATTCGATCTTCCAGACCCACTGCGACCAAAACCTCCCGAGCTTTCGCTTCCATTTCTGCCTTTGTGCGTTTGATGTTGCGAGCATAAAGCAGCGGTGCCATAACGTTTTTGAGGGCCGTAGCCTTCTTAAGCAGGTTGTAGGATTGAAAAATAAAGCCGATTCGCTCGTTACGGATCTTGGCCAACTCTGCTCGGCTCATCTCGCTTACGTCCAGGTTTTCCAGAATGTATCGGCCTTCGGTCGGCCGATCCAAGCAACCAAGAATATTCATCAGCGTGCTCTTCCCAGATCCAGAAGGCCCCATAACGGCGACAAACTCCCCTCGCTCGATCGTGAGGCTCACGCCATCTAGCGCACGGACACTGATATCTCCTTTGCCATAAATTCGCGCGATATCAATTGCTTCAATTACGGCCATCAACCGGTCTCCACGATACCTGTCGTCACCGTTTCGCCCGCCTCCAGGCCGGAAAGGATTTCGGCAAATGTGAAGTCCATAATCCCGACTTCCACGGGTCGAAGCCTGGGTTCACCATCCTGGAGGATGAACACCGCGAATTCTCCCGGGCCTAGCTCGCGCAACGCTTCAACCGGAACTAAAATTGCATTCTCCGCACGACCTCCAACAATATCCACCGCGGCGTTCATCCCAACCAGTAAGCCATCGAATGGGCTGGGATCCAGCTGAACCAAACCTTGAACAGTAGAAATGTTTCCCTGGTTGTTCAGTCTGGGATCGACCTGAATAACCCGACCTACGAACACAGAGTCAGGCAGCGCATCGAATATGACTTCCGCTTCATATCCGATTGCAAAGTTGGCCGCGTCCGTTTCATCCAGGAATACTTCCAAATGCGGAAGGCTCAGATCAGCAAGTGTGACAAACGCTCCAGTGACCGTATCCCCAACATCAGCGCCGACCTCCATGATGGTGCCGGCAAACGGAGCAACGATCACCGACTCTTCCAGGTTTCCTAAGGCAACCGACAGGTCCGCTTCGGATTTGCTAACCTTCAACTCACCTATTCGTATTTCGATAGGGTCTGGCCCATCCTCAACCAGGTCGTAGGCGATTTGTGCCTCCGCCAATTGCGCTTCTGCCAGCGCTACCTCACCGTCCAAGATATTCTGTTGGGTTTCCGTGGGGTGGCCTGTGTACCAATTCACGTTCGATAGCGCGCTCCTATAGCGCTGCTCTGCAGCTGCGAAATCCTTGAAAGCCTGCGCGCGTTGCGGATCATCACTCGGTAGATGCGACAGGTTTCCCAGTTCGCTTTTTTCCTTGTCCAGTTTGGCTTGTGCCACGACGAGTTCGGCCTCTGCGGCTTTGATGGTCGTGGTGCTCGCTCGGTAGCCTTCCTGCTGGTTCTGCCAGGTCCGCCGAGCATCTTCGAGTGCATCTAGCGCGTTCCCTAAAGCAAGCAGTGCCTCGGCGGTGGTCCGATCGGCACCCTCATAAATTGCATCTAATGCTTGTTGAGCCTCCAGCAGCGATAGTTCGGCGGAGGCTGCAGCTGCCTCAAGCTGCTCCTGCTCTCCGGCCACCGCCAGAATGTCTCCGTCTTCGACCACATCACCCGCCCGAACGTTCAATTCAGCTACCGGCCCGTTTGCGCCGAACCCTAGCTCAACTTCGCGGCCGGGGATGAGTGATCCACTCCCGCTGGCAAATAGTGTCAGGTCGCCCAGACGGACGACAGCCGTCTGCAGTTCTTCTTCGCCAGCGTTTGGCTCGGGAGTTCCGTTACAAGCGACTAAAAATACGGCCCCTACTAACAGGCCTGTCGCAAGTCGTGATGCAGTCCGATGAAGCTTTAATTTCATTGGGTTCTCCCATCTCCGGAGAATGGGTGAAAGATACTTTGCGACTGTTCAGAGCTCATGAGTGAATTGTGAAGAAACTGTGTGAACTGCAGCCCGCAATCCGCAGAAAGCGAAACTCCTCCAAGCCCCCCGGAGGAGTTTTCTAGGAGGAGTGGGAGTGAGGCTTACTGCCCTCTCTAACTCCCGAATTGCTGGCAAGCATACGAATTGCCAATCAGAAACTGTGGAGTAGCGAAGTGTTTCTTGCAAATCCCTCTGCGCGCTGGGGAGAATTCACTTATTCTTAATCGGTTTGCGGTCGTAGGGTGCTAATATCCGATGTGGCTTCTGTTATTGGTATTTTCCTTGAGGTATATGAATGCTTGATCGGCGTGCGGAATTCCTACTTACTGTGGAGAAAAAACCCGGTTTGTATCCGGTGATATCTATGGGCAGGCTGACATTGATCGGAGCCCTCGCCATCGGGATGATTGCATCTGGAACAGCAGTTGCCTTTGGCTCACCGCCAATCGGACCGCTATCCAATCCGATCGGTGGTGAAATGTCTTCCAGCTCGCAGCATGCATTATCGCCGGGCTCACAGATTGCGCTAGATGGGCATGAGGGACCCGTCACAGATATTGTCTACTCCCCAGATGGTTCGCTGATCGCAACCGCCTCCCTCGATGGAAGCATCCGCATTTGGGATGCCGCAGACGGAACTCCAATTCGAACGATGACGGGCCATGGTGGTGGGATTAACTCAATTGCATTCTCCCCAGATGGTCAGTTGATTGTCTCAGGTTCGGACGATCGGACCGCGAGACTGTGGAGCGTGGCGGACGGATCGCCGCTACTGACACTCACTCCCCTCATGGAAAGCCGAGTGGTAGAGGTGGAGTTCTCCCCTGACGGCTCCCTGGTGGCGATAGGCGGCAATCGATGTGTGGTCGAGCTGCGCCGCGTTCCTTCCGGGATCTTGAGCCGCACGATCGTGCCCTTAGGTTGCGCGCCTGGAAATCCGGGTGGCTCGGTCGACTTCTGGGGTCTCGAATTCAGCAATGACGGAACTCGCGTACTGACTGGAGATGGCCGTCCTTGCTGTGGAGGCGGAATCCTCCAATGGACACAAACCGGAGAATACGTGCCTCCCGATGTGTTGAAAACAGGCATCGTTGTGGTCCGCGATCTGGCTCTCTCGCCAGACGGCTCAGAGATCGCGCTCGCTCTAGTTGGCCTCTCCGATTTCTGGCTACTGGATGCGGAAACCGGTGAAACGAAAGCGGTTCTGCCGGATCACGTCTTTAGAGTGAACGATGTAGAGTATTCGCCGGATGGGTCGCTTATCGCATCGGCTTCAAATGACACTGGGATTGGCCTCTGGAATGCCTCTGAAGGAGTACTGTTGCGAATGCTGCAAGGGCATCGGATGCAGGCAACCGCGATTGCCTTTTCTCCCGATGGCTCGATGCTGGCCTCCGGCTCGCAAGATGGTGAGCTGCTATTGTGGAATGTGTCGGAAGAAATGACGAATTAACACGTACGTCTGCGAATTGAGTCGATTGATTAGCTCAGCCATATCTCAAGCCGAGAAGAACCTCCAACCCTTTAATATGAATACTTCCGCAAGGATCGGTCGTAATTTGAAACGAAGACATCCTTTAAGGCCACGCATTGTGTAGACCGACAATCTAATTGTGACGATCATCGAGTATCTGCAATCATTAGGATCGAGTGCTCGAAAAAGTAGCAGCGGGTTCGTGTCCGCTGGGGTGCTGCACCCCTTTCTATTCGCCCTGTTTCCAATCATTTCCCTCCTTGCGTCCAACATAGAGGAAATCCATGTCCAAGACGCTTATCGTTCCAGCATTTTGGCATTGTTTACAGCTGCATTTGGAATGATTTTACTGACAATTTTCCTCAAGAATTGGCACCGGGCAGCCATAATGACGTCCCTAGGTGTGGTCTTGCTCGCATCTTACGGACATGTCTACTCCTGGCTAAAGCCGATGGCGATTGGGGAATTGCCAATAGGACGCCACCGCTACCTGGTTCCGGCTATCGGCCTCCTTCTAATCCTTGCTCTGTGGGTTTCTTCGCGCCTTCGGAACGGCCCCGCGATCACTACAACTCTAAACTTGGTTGCCATCGCCGCTGTAGCAATTCCAATCTTCACGATAGGGGTTCACAATGTTCGGTCGTGGCTTCTAAGAACTGAACTGTCGACGATTGCGGAGGAATCTGGCTCGCTGCTGGATATTTCGGGAGATTTGCGTCCCCCGGATATTTACTACATTGTGCTTGATGCCTATGCCCGTGCCGACGTTCTAGAACAACGTTTTGGATTCGACAACTCCGATTTTATCGAAGCCCTTGAAGCGCGCGGATTTTATGTCGCCCATGCGAGCAATTCCAACTATCTCAGAACCATTTATTCACTGGCGTCCGCGCTCAACATGAATTACATACAGGAACTTGGGTTGGAGTCCAACAGCGGCGAGTTCAGACTGAAACTTGAAGAGCGACTGCGCAATAGCGCTGCCCGCCAAGAACTTGAGGCCATTGGATATCAAACTGTTGCTGTCGCCACGAGTTATGCCCCTACCGAAATCGTCACCGCACATTACTATCTTGTCCCCAACATGTCGAACATTGAGGCTCTTAGAGCAAAAGGAGCTTTCAATGATTTTGAGTCAGTGTTGCTCACGAACTCAATTGGTCAGCTGCTGCTGGACTACAACACCATTCGCGGTGTATCCGCGATCCATTTCATCGAAAACCAACTCGACAATGCGAAACAAATTCGTCGAGAGATCGTTCTGGCTGCATACGATCATCTAAACACGATCCATTCAATCCCAGGCCCCAAATTCGCCTTCGTGCATATCGTTTCACCCCACTATCCATATTTATTCGGGCCAAACGGCGAACCCGTTAATTATCCCGAACCGCTAACATTTGTTGAGAAACAGGTGTTTCCCGGGGAAGAGAGCTGGATTGGGTACCGCGATCAGCTTCTCTACGTCAACTCGCGCATTTTGGAGGCGATCGATGTAATTCTTGAGAACTCGGACGATCCCCCTCTTATTTTGTTGCAGTCTGACCATGGACCCGCTACTGGTTTGGATTGGACCGACCCTCGCGATCCCTATCTGTCTGATCGAAGCTCTATCCTGAGCGCCTATCTACTCCCCGATTTTTGCCGAGAATCGCTCTATCCGGAAATCTCACCGGTCAACTCATTCCGCGTTTTATTTATCTGCGCGTTCGAATCGTCCCTCAATCTGATACCTGACCTGACCTACTTGGATGCCGAACTGCCGAGCGGTTTGAAATTTGTTCCGTTGAATGAGATTCAGCGATGATCCGTATCCTGGGATGGCCAGAGTGTGCATGTCGGCATGGGTATTTTACGGTGCGTCGCGTGTTGGAAGAGCCCCCGCTATGAGGTCCATGGCTAAACTGCTCGAATGAGTCGCAACCTACGTCGGTATAGCCGCCGAACTTCCATCAATCTTTTCATCGGCTTTATCCTTATTCTGCTTATCGGCGGCGGCGGGTTAGTATTTTTGATCTACGGCGCCGGCGCGCTACCCACCTTTCTTCTGTGTCTCGGCGCCGGACTCGCTCCGTTGCTCCTGATTGGATTGGCTCTGCTTGCCATGCAGTGGTTCGTCGATCGATCGGAACGGGGCTAGAAGGTCAGCGTTTCTCCGTCCGCCGGGATGAGCACCCGATCGGACAACCCTGCTTCCACCATCGCGCTCGATAGCTCTGCTCGAGTCAACACGCAGTGGTTGATGGTCTCCATATGTACGGCCACAATTTGAGCCTGCGGAGCAGCATTCGCAACCTGCACAAGGTCATCGACATCCATTGTGATGGGGTCGCTATCCAGAAATTGCGCTGCACCGGCATTTGCCACGATCACATCCGGCTGGTGCGCCTCGAGCGCGGTTTCGACCTCTGGGCACCAAACCGTGTCGCCCGCGATATACAGGGAAGGTTCGCTTTTCGACTTGATCACAAATCCGGAAACCGGTCCAATGCGCTCTGCCACCTCGCCAGTTCCATGTCTGCCGCCGGTGAGCGAGATATTGAGCCCCTCCCATTCGATGCCGGCGCCCGCCGGCACAACCTGGGAAAATCCTTCGTCTTCAATGCTATCAGTATCATTAGGTTGGCAGAAGATCGGCAGATCCTTGCTCAATTGCTCCTTTGCTGGATCATCCCAGTGATCAGCATGAAGGTGGGTGACGAAAACGGCTGCCAGCGCATCAATTGCGTCTTCCAATTCATCGGGCTGCATTGGCAGCTCCACCATCGGATTCCGCCTCGGGTTGGCAGAATTGCTAACCGGGTCCCAGGCTTCGGCAGGCCCAAGCATGGGGTCGACGAGATAGCTCGAAGCGCTTACCTGTATGATCAGCGTCGCGTGACGGATCAATTGAACCTTCATATGGACTACCCCTCCCGATTGTGGCGCCAGGCCATAAGCGTCTCAACGAATGTGTCGGGTTTCTCAAGCACGTGAAAGTGACCCGCCCGATCGATTAGCTTGACCTCGGGATTGGGAAGTAGCGCTTTCAAGCGCAGGCCCACCCTTTCCCAGGGCTGAAATCGATCGTTAGCGCCCCATATCAGGAGTGACGGCAATTCCACATCGATCAATTCAGGCGCAATTTCCATCGTCTGAGAATTGTTTAGCGATGCGAGATGATGCTGAAATTCTGCTCGACCGGCCGGATCACTGACCTTGCCATCCCAGAATATTCGTTTCCAATCTGCTTCGCTCACATGCCCAGGATCATAAAAGGCTTTGTTCAGCTGGCTGGTTGCGTAGGGATTTGGTATCAATCCCAATGAGGCGGACGGAGCGTAAAGACGCGCGCGTGCCATCAATCGGAACAATTTGATCGCTGGCACTGGCCATGAATCTTCCACCGGGCAATTGCTGAGGGTCAGCCGACTGAGCCGATCGGGATAGCGGGCTGCGAGAACCTGTGCCACCGCTCCGCCCCAATCATGCCCAACCAGCCAAACATCTTCGAGGCCGCTTGTGTTGAGCCAGAGATCGATAAGCTCCGCAGCGCCGAAGATCGAATAATCTCCGTCCGGTGCAATCCGAGTCATTCCATAGCCCGGAAGATTCGGCGCCAAGCAATGATAGCCTGCAGCCGCCAAATTCGGCATAGTTCCGCGCCACAACTCGGCGCCAGTAGGAATGCCGTGCAGCAAGACTAGCGGCTGGCCATCCTTTGGGCCGGCCTCAAGCAGCGAGAGCAGCGCCCCTCCCTGCAGATCTACTTGTTCGGGTGAAATGGTTAGCGGCACGCCTTGATCCTAAGAATCGAAGATGTATTGTACGCGCGCTCGACCTAATGTCTCACAAATACAAAAAGGCGCTCGCAATGGCGCCTCTCAAAACAATATGCGATAGCGCGAGGCTTAAAGTGCGACCATCTCGGTAAGGAACATGATGAGCAAGCTGAGCAGCACGCGCGTCTCCTCAGGCCCATCCATTTCAAGCTGCTTTTCAATCTTGAATTTATTCTCGAACAGTCTCGGCTGCTTCTCAATCCGCACCAGAGTTTCGCCATCTTCCGAGCGAACAAGATAAACCAATCGAGGGATGACGGCCGCTAGCAGTGGAATCTCTCCCATGATGGCATCTATGAACTTTGCCAAAGAGTTTTCCTCTCGGATTTCCAGGTTGGGCGGCTCCCCGTTCATAATCTCGAATCGCGTGCGCCAGAGTGAGCGCTCGCCCTCGCGTCGAACCGAGCCCAGAAATTTGCCAGCATCGTCTGAGAAATGATATTGAGCCGAGAAATCCAGGATCCAGTCGGGGCTGATGGTGTAGCTAGGAGCGCTTCGCTCCAGATCTCCGTACACGAAAACCTCTGAGCCTGTCTCAGATGGTACGTGATGCATAGTCAACACTATTTCGCCAGTCGCATCGGTTACGTATATTTGGGGCTCAAGTTCGGTAGTCTTGTATCGTAGTTCGAGGGGAAACTGCATTAAACGCTCCAATCGCGTTCATTGTTTCACCCGGCCCGCGTCCGCTCAATAGCAATCCTTTCCCCCCAGCTCTCGATTATGATTGTCTGGTTTCCTGGCTACGGATTCGGCGAATTCATGCAAATTGCCATTCTCTACACACTCACTGCATTGATTTGGGGCTCGACCTGGTTGGCGATCACCTTCCAACTTGGCTCTGTCGACCCTGAGATCTCAGTCGTATATCGATTTGCACTGGCTTCCGGAATCTTGTTCGTGTACAGCCTGATTCGCCGGCTGCCAATGCGCTTCACTTTCCGCGAGCATGGCTTCATGGCGCTTCAAGGGTTGACCCTATTTTCGATCAATTACATCCTGGTGTACGTTGCCGAGCTACATCTAGCCAGCGGGTACGTTGCGATCGTTTTCTCGCTTATCGTGGTATTCAACGTGTTGTTCGGCGCCGCGTTTCTTAGAAACCCGGTTCGCCCCAGAGTGTTGCTTGGAGGGTCCATCGGCATTGTGGGCTTGAGTATGGTTTTTCTGCCTGGCCTGGGCGGGTTGAGTCTCTCAGCAGGCGCAGGGTTGGGAATCGTGTTGGCGCTGGTGGGCACCATCATTGCTTCATTGGGCAACATGGTTTCGGCCCGAAATCAGCGCCACAAGATCCCGGTCGTGCAAGCAAACGCCTACGGCATGGGATATGGCGCTTT
>CAYZXF010000307.1:0-1691 GCA_964482355.1 uncultured Anaerolineaceae bacterium
GGATTGGCCCCCACCGCGACAGTGGGTTTGTCACTAATTACAACACATCGCATTCAAGGAGGTTGCGCTCACATAGCTAAAGCTGCGTTCAACTAACCCATAACAGATCGGCCAGAGCTCGGTTTGTTACTAAAACCAGGCCGAATGGATAACAGCATATGCCCGATGTAGAATGCTCCAATGGGTGCTATGCTGGCATGCCGCAATTGAGTTCTCTGGAGATCCTAATTTATGCGTACCTTTGTTGCGATTGAGATCCCAGAACCGTTGAAGCTGCGCCTCGATCGCTCTGTGAGCGGACTTCGGTCAAATCTGGAGGACGGATTGATCCGGTGGGTTCGGCTGGAATCCATCCATCTCACGCTCAAATTCCTGGGTGAGATTGAACAGGAGCAAGCTCACACCATACATGAGATCCTCGACCAGGTCGCGGGGAGATTTTCCAGTTTCAGTCTCGAGATCGCCGGCCTTGGATGCTTTCCGAACTGCACCCGACCGAGAATCGTATGGGCTGGATTCAAACCGGCAGGTGGCGAATTGCTACGGCTCCAATCCGAATTAGAGGGGCGGCTAGAAAAGATAGGGTTCGAACGCGAGCAGCGAGCTTATCATCCACATTTGACCCTCGGCAGAGTGGGCAAAGGATTGTCCGGATCGAATATGAAACTGATATCCAGATGGGCTCAGGAGGCCCAGATTGAATCGGTGGGGTGCTTTGAAGCAGATGCGATCAGCTTAATCCTCAGCGTTCTGCACCCCAATGGCGCTACCTATTCAAACCTGCATGTTGCCAGGTTGACGTCATGAAACCAATCATCGCTGTCGTAGGACCCGCGAAATGCAGCGAGAAGCAGGCCGCTCTCGCAGAAGCCGTTGGAGCAATGATTGCAAAGCGGGGGGCCATCGTAGTATGTGGCGGCCGAGGCGGAGTGATGGAGGCGGCTTGCAGGGGCTCGGCGTCCGCTGGCGGGACAACGGTTGGGATCCTACCCGGAACCGAGATTGGTGAAGGGAATCAATATCTGACCATCGCGCTACCAACCGGGCTGGGCGAGGCACGCAATGCACTGGTCGCGACGGCAGGCCAAGCCATGATCGCAATTGGCGGATCCTATGGAACCCTCTCAGAAATTGCATTGGCATTGAAGGCCGGTCGAAAGGTCATCGGATTGGAAACTTGGTCAGCTATTGATCACGCCGAGTGGCGGCTTGCTGTATTGTCTGCAAAAGACGCGGGTGAGGCCGTGGCGATGGCGCTCTCAGAGGTCGACGATGCCTGACGACATGCTCGAGCTGGCGCACACTATAGTTGACGCGCTCGAACAAAAGAAGGGTGAAGATATCCTTCTGCTCGACCTGACAGGTATCGCTTCCTTCACTAGCATGTTCGTAATCTGTAGCGGCGGGAGCGAACGGACTTTGAAAGCCCTCTCCAATGAGGTTCGCCGCGTGATCAAGGAGAAATACAGTCTTCGACCCATGCAGGTCGAAGGCGAACCAGGAAGCGGCTGGGTCCTACTGGACTATGGGGGAGTGATCCTGCATCTGTGCTCGCCAGATCGGCGGGATTACTATGCTCTGGAGCAGTTGTGGGCAGATGGACGGGTTGTGCTACGAATGGCCTAGCGTCTTCAGCTTTCGAATATCCACCGATCGTTATCTCGTGACCAGCTCACAAGCTCGTTCTCAGA
>CAYZXF010000308.1:0-1578 GCA_964482355.1 uncultured Anaerolineaceae bacterium
GTGGCGTATTCTCCCCAGAGCCAGCAATACTCGCCGGGATTATCCGGATTGACGATATACCAGAAGTTCTGAACAGTGCTCTTGGCCAAAACATCGGCATTCTCCCCAGGCAGAAATGACAGTACTAATCGATAAGTCGAACCGGGACCGGTCCGACAATTGGTCGCCGATGATACGCCCACGACCGGGGGCGGCGGAGTCGGAGTTTGTGTTTCGGTGGGAATAGGAGTGCTGGATGGGCTGGGCGTCTGACTTGGCGCTTGAGTATTTGTGACTGGTGGGATGGTAGCTAAGGCTTGAACCGTGCCAGCAACTGCAGTGTTGATCGTGTCCGATTGACTTGAATTGGGTACAGTGCATGCGGCAAGACTAAATATGCCTGCAAGCGACATGGCTGCTACGCGAGATATGATCATGCCAGACCTTCAAGAATCCGGCGGAGTATAACAGCCACAGGGGCTCCGGGCCGATACCTAATCGGGCGAGTCTTGACGGTCAATTTTTGAGTCGGTATACTAGCGCGCACAGTCAGACGTCTGGGTGTCCCCCTCATCTAGATGTCTGCCTGTATTTTTAAAGGGGAAACGCGCCTCGGTTGGAACTCCACCTTATTAACAACTCTTCGATATCCTCCATCTCAGAACCCCAATGTGCCAAGCGTTTGTTCTGCCTGCTCCAGGTCATCTGGCGTATTCACATTGAAGAAACTCAGACCCTCTGGGTCGTACTGATCTAATATCTTCTGCTCGACGATGTAGGTTTGGACGCTTGGGAAGAAACTGATCATTCGCTTTTCTCCCGCTTTCAAAGCCTCGCGGACAGATGCGGCGCAGGACGCAGCGTAGATTGTATGCAGCGGTTGAAGCCTTCCTCCACGCTTAGGGATAACTACTTCCGCATCCGAATCGATACTCAGCATGTATTCCAGTAGGGGGCGGCTAACAAAGGGCATGTCGCAAGCTAGCAACAGCACCCGATCGCCGCGCGCGGCCTCCAACGCGGTCAGCAAGCCATCGAGCGCGCCTGCCCCGGGCTGGCGATCGCCCACCATCCTCAACCCCAGAAATGCATAGTCATCGGGTCGATTTGTGGTGATAAGGATTTCGTCCCCAAGCCCGGCGACTCGTTGGAGCACATGCTCAATGAGCGGCTTTCCGCTTAACGGAAGCAGCGCTTTGTCGCGGCCCATCCTGCTTGAGCGGCCACCTGCCTGAATTGCGACACTAATCATGAGCCGATTTTACCTGGGTGATATAATCCGCGGTCTTCGTCAAGAATCGCGTGCAGCTAAATGGGAAGAGCGTGAAGGTTCTACTGAGTTATGATCCGCTGCCCGAGCAGCGGGAAGAGTATTTCCGCTATGTGCTGGGGGAGTTCATACCGGCAATGGAAAACTTAGGTCTTCCGATGTGCGAAGCCTGGCACACGGCCTACGGCCCTTACCCGCTGCGTTTAATCGGCTTCATGGCGGATACTCCAGAGGCGCTCGAAAAGGGACTTTCTTCAGAGGAGTTCCAGGAGCTAGAAGGTCGACTCCAGGAGTTCGTTGTGAATTATCGACGTAAGATCGTCCGGCAA
>CAYZXF010000309.1:0-1870 GCA_964482355.1 uncultured Anaerolineaceae bacterium
TCGCAGCAGGATCAAGCACCTGGAGGGTATTGTTCTTTTTTGGCCCTATATGGCGGTGGTGGATGCCTTTCAACATTGGGCATATACAAATTCGCAGCTGGCTGCAGACCCCGATGCGTGCGATGCGCAATGGGCACAGCAATGGGACCGGTTCATGCCAGATACAGACTATAGCGGGTTGGAGCATGAGAAAATGACCGGATGGCATCGCAAGCTGCACATCTTTCGCTATCCGTTTTACTACGTTGACTACGGGCTGGCTCGGCTGGGTTCAGTTCAAATTTGGAAGAATGCCATGGATGATCAAGCCGGCGCCGTGAAGCAATATCGGGAAGCTCTGGCGCTCGGCGGGACCGCTTCTTTAGTTGAGCTTTATCGGCGAGCAGGTGCGAAACTGGCCTTTGATGAGCAGACCCTCAGAGAGGCGGTATCGCTAATTGAGTCTACGCTGGGTGAACTTCAGCAAGCAGAGGCCTAAGCGATATTCCTGCTGCCATGCGAATTAAAGAGCGGAGAGGGTGGGATTCGAACCCACGGTAACCCGAAGGCTACAACGGTTTTCGAGACCGTCCCGTTCAGCCAGACTCCGGCACCTCTCCAACGCTGATTATAACTTCGAGCATTTCGATGGCTGTATCGTGCGCGACATGGGACCGGAGGTCGACAATTTCCAGCGCAAAGTTCAACAACTTGCCTGCCTATGTGAGGTATGTTACAAATACCACAATAGCTCCGGTGCATCGCCAAAAATGCGCCTAATCCAACGAATGTTGATAACCAAAGGAGGTCCGCCTCAATGACGGACGAGGAGGGGCAGCCCCCAGAAGAAGGCCAGGCGGGGGCTCTAGAAAACTTGGGGGTGGCAACCCCAGAATTAACACGCCGGGAATTCCTATATTATCTGTGGGCCTCCTCGATGGCTGTCTTCCTCGCAGGAGCGGGCGGAGTCACGATATGGTTCGCGCTGCCACGCTTCCGTGAAGGGGAATTCGGCGGTGTCTTCACTATCTCCATCGACGACATTCCCGCACCTGACACGGACCCGAAGGAATTCGCCGAAGGGCGTTTCTGGCTGGTCAATCTAGGGGATGAGTCGATCAACGATCCTCGCCAGCCCGAGGAATATCCGTTCGACTCCGGAATTCGAGCCCTATTCAAGGTCTGCGTGCATCTTGGTTGCCTCTATAGGTGGGTGGAGGTCAACGACCGCTTTGAGTGCCCCTGCCATGGCTCCAAATATCTGAAAAGTGCCTCCAGAGTTGGCGGACCCGCCAATCGAAATTTGGATCAATTCCTCATGCAGGTCATCGATGCTTCCGGCAATGTGCTGACCCAGACCGAGGCCACCTGGCCGGGAGATCGCGAAGGATCCACACTCTCCATCCCATCCGGAGCAGTAGCCATTCGCATCGATACCGGATCGCGAATGAACGGTGCGCCGAACACGGCCGCCGGCGGCGGAACGTAGGCAGGGAGGTTCCGAATGCACATTCCACGCCCCAAGATTCTTTCTCTACCATTTCTTGACGACATTGAGGAAAAGGGTGTAGTCAAGGCAACCACTGACTTGACGAATGACGTCGTCACTCGTGTGACGACGGGCCTTAATGTTTCCGATGTGCGTTCAGTCCTGCGCGGCGATCCTCCTGCCAGGCCAAACCCGCGGCTGACCCCGCACGCCGACGGATTCTGGCTTCACATCCGACCGGGCTACTACAACAAGTTGCAAGACGGCCTCTATCCGACCTTTCGATTGGGCTGGCTGGCTACCTTCTTCTTTGCGTGGGAAATCTTGACCGGCATATTTCTGATGATCTTCTACACCCCCTCGCCGCTCGTGGCCTACGAGAACATGCTCAATATCCTGAGC
>CAYZXF010000310.1:0-4621 GCA_964482355.1 uncultured Anaerolineaceae bacterium
CTCTCTGGCGGGGCGGCAGTGCTTGGAGGGCGACCAGAAAGGCAAGTGTTACGCTCTCTCGCTGGTCGTAGCGCGCTGCCGGATTTGTTTGCTCTGTCTCTAGCCAAACATCCGGGAAAGGCTCGATCCAGATCGGATCCATTACTGCGGGCTCAAGAGGCTGACTTGGGTTGGCGGCCGGATAAATCTCGATCGGAAGACTTCGTCCCGCGCGCTTGGAGAGTTCGTCCAGACAAGCATTGGTCGCGATTCGGTAAAGCCAGGCCCGGAATGGAGCTCGTCCCTCAAATGTATGGAGCTTCTTCCAAGCCCGAATTAACGTTTCCTGCACAAGATCTTCGGCGTCTAAGATCGATCCCATCATGCGGTAACAATGAACTTGCAATTCTCGCCGATGGGGCTCTGAGATCTCCTCGAACGCTTCCCGACTTCCCGAGAGGGCAGCTTCCAGCACAATGGCCTGCGGACTATGAGTTGACATTAGAAAATCCCCATTTTAGGTCATGTAAATCCATGCCATAAGTATGACCGAATTTCATGTGCGAATCTCGCGGTCGCTTCCAGACCATTCTTGAACTGACCGCGAACTTTCGCGCATGAGATCCGTCATATATTGCAGACCGAATTAATAGGTGAGATCGATGAAATACATTGTTACGGTTCGCGGCAACCTCAAGGGTGACCGAGCGCAGGCAGAAGCAGTTCATAATGCGACCATCGCACAAGTTTCGCCGCAGGCGAAGGAGATGGGAAGCACAGGGCATCAGACTTTTCTGAATCCTGAGAATGAGAAAGACTTCCTGGCCGTCGACTTCTGGAACAACATGGAAGGGATTCAGAAACTCTACTCCGATCCCAACCTGGCCGAGGAGTTCGGCAAGCTATTTGAGGGCGAGCCCGAAGTTGTTGTTTGGGCAAATTCCGATTGGGAGGGCTACTTCGACGCTGAGTAACGCCGAAGCTGGTCACTAATTGGAGGGAGAGGCTACTTGGTTCCAGCTGCGTAGCGAACGACTCCCTCCAATGATGGTGACACCTGAACGGCCTCGAACCAGGTCAGATGCGGGTTTCCTTCAGAATCGATCGCCAATTCGACAAGCTGGCCAAGGATATGGCTCCCGGGTTCGACGACTTCCTGGCCGACCCAGCTATCCTCTATTTTCTGCGCGTAAATGAGATGCTCGCGGTCGGTGTAAGCAAGATGAAGGCTACCCTCCGGGTCAAAGGCCAACGAGGTGATCTTCCTGGCCCCGGTGTGGCCCATCCGTATGTTTTGCAAACTTCCGACGTCTTCAATCTGCCAGCCGGAAGGTTCCTTCCACGCATGTCGCACCGTACCGGACTCGAGGCTCTCAGCAACGTAGTAGGAAATGTGAGGCACCCCGTCCGCATCGTAAGCCAGTGAGGCATAGCGGCCCGCGTCTCCCTCGCTGTCCACCACTTCAACCGACCAACCACTCGCTCCAAGCGAGGCGAGTTCCAGCTGCTGATCGCGATCGTTGTAATAGGCAATGGCCGGTGATCCTGAGCGGTCAAGCTGAATGCTGGTGGCGAATTCATACTTGATCGGGCCACTTCCGACTGGAACCACACTGACCGCGCCATCGACAATGGTGGCATATTCGACCCCGTCCTGGCCGCCGAACTGCGAGGGATCTACACCCGCGGTATGCCAGTTTCCGGCCTCATCCACCGCGATCGAGTTATCCCATCCGTCATGGCCGTCATCCGCGACGGTTGTGAACTTCCATCCGCTCTCAGTGAGCTCAGCGATTACTTCATCGCCGAGTGCCGGATCAACCTGGAGGGCCTGATGGTCATGGTACGCAATGATGGGGTCACCGCCCAGGGTCAAGGCCAGATCGATCGGGCCATAGAAATAACCTTCGGCCACGGTCTCAACTTCGAAGCCGCCATTGCGATTGTGGGCGTAGAAGAGCGCTCCGTGATCGGCCTCGGTTAGAAAGGCGACATGGGCGACTCCATTTTCATCAATAGCAAAGGACGGTTTGATGCCCTCGCCGATCTCTTGGGCTTCCCATGTCAATGAGAGTGCCCCAATCTGGATGGAGGGTGCCGCAATACCGGACTCTTCCTGACCCGCAGTGGGTTCAGGTTCACCAGCGGAAGAGCTCGATGGCTCGCCAATCGAAGTTGGCTCAGGGTCTGCGGCGCCGGTGCTCGGCCCTGCTGGTTCATCCGCGCCTCCAGAGCAAGCCGCGAGCGCAGCCATAAGAAAAGGAACTCCAAAAGCAATTAACCGCATCAGTGCGACCTCCATTGGAAATAGATCTGCCAGGTAGGCAAAGACTAATTGGGCAAGATGAGAATGACGGTAATCCCCAAGACACTTTCAGTTGACCCATCGGGGTGCAAGTGGGAGGAGGAGGCTCTCTTCTTTTCTCCAAAACCTGTCGAATTCAACGCCTCCGATTCGTTGTCCTTTCGAGGAACCGCAGTTCTTGGAGGCATGGTCCGATTAACATAACCCGCACTCGAAATTGGGGTTAAGCCGATAGGTGATAAAGACAGACGCCAAAGGAGGAGAAGGATGTTGGATTTCAGTTCGATAAATTGGATCGCGGTCGTGGTTGGAGTGATCGCAAGCAATGTGCTGGGTTTTCTTTGGTACGGCCCGTTGTTCGGAAAACGATGGATGGCCATGATAGGCAAGACCGAGGATGAGATCGAGGCCAATCCGACCATGTATTTGGTCACGGTCTTGAGTTCTGCGCTCACCATGATCGTGCTGGCGTTGGCCATTGACGCATTCGGGGCAGCCGATTTTGTGGAGGGATTGATGATTGGAGCGGTGGTCAACCTCGGCATAAGCGCTACCAGCACCTTCGTCTACACAACCTTCGAGGGACCGCCGATCGGCGTCTGGGGACTATTCGCGATCTATTAGCTGCTGATCTTTGCGCTGATGGGGGGAGTGTTCGCGGTCTGGACGGTCTGAGGGAAATCCGGCCCCTTACACATTCTGAGATGTACAGGTTAGGCTGGCGCTAACTCCGGTTCTTTTTCGTCGCGCTCCCTGGCTGACCATGGTGTCCCGAGCCATCGCAACAAGAAATAATCTGCTCCATAGTAACCGGCTACCTTCCAGGCTAATATCAGCCCGATGGCAATCACAAACAGTAATGGATTGGTGCTGGGATCATAAAGTTCCAATTCATGAGGGCACCGAAGAAGGCCGCGATGCCTGTGAAGGCACCAATCACTAGCGCCACACCGACGAGCAGCTCACCGTAGGCGACCGCCTTTCCGAACCAGGAATAGGCCTCTGCATCCAACAAGGCCTAGATGAACACCCGGTACCAATCGAAGGAGATGGCCGGCCTTCCAGCTTCCGGTATGGCGATGGCCCCGGTCCAAAATCCCTTCAGCGCTTCCCCACCATCGACCCATGCCGGGCTGGTTACCTTGTGTAGCGCTGCATCAATCCAGCGGTATCCTAACCACAAGCGCGGCACCAGCCAAATTAGCCCGGTGCGTGGGCTGTTGAAGAGCCGCTCCACGAGTGGAGCATCGGCTATGGTCGAACCTCTCACGGTCTCAATTGTGGATTTCATCTTTGGCCTCCTTTGACAGAATGTCCGACAACTCAAATTGTAGAAAATCCCTGCCGAATCGTTAAGTGACAAATTTCACATAAAGGTATTACAGAAGGCTGTAAGGGGGGAAAGGGAGTATCCTCAGTGAAGTGAGCAACGAAGATCAGCCAGAAGATGGTGTCCTGATGCGCAAAGTGGTCGAAGGAAACCACGAGGCATTTCTGGAGTTGTATGACCGGCACTCGTCCAAGGTATACGGGATGGCGCTGCGGGTTGTCGGCGACACGATGACGGCCGAAGAAGTCACTCAGGACGCATTTTTGCGCTTATGGACCAGGGCCAAGACCTATCGTCCAGACCGAGGCAGGCTTTCCTCCTGGCTGCTCACTATCACCCATCGCCTGGCCATCGATCACTTCCGCCTGGAGGCTCGGCGTCCATCCGCATGGAATCCCTCCAACCCAGAGAACGCCCTAGATAAAGTTCCGGACCCGGCGAGTCAATCGGAAGAATTTCGCTGGGGAACGATAAAGTTTGCCCTCCGCGAGCTTCCTCAAGAACAACGGTCGGTCATTGAGTTGGCCTTTTATCACGGGATGTCACACAGCCAAATTGCTGAGTACCAGTCCACGCCGCTAGGTACTGTGAAGACACGACTTCGATTAGGGATGGAGAAACTGCGTCGCGAATGGGATCAAGGGCACAAATCCAATTGACCCTACAAGCCGTTAATACGAGTGGAGAGGCTTGATTTAATGACTCACGATTTTGAAGAACTGCTTGCCGCGTATGCTTTGGATGCGTTGGCGCCTGAGGAGCAGCGACAGCTCGAACTCCACCTGCAAGATTGTGAAACGTGTCAGGGCATTTTGGAGTCGTATCTGGGCGTCACGGAAGCCCTGCTCTTTGCTCCCGGTCCCAAGGCGCCACCGCGAAAACTACGCGCCCGCCTCCTGAAGCAAATTGACCAAAAATCCGAAACGCCTCAATGGAGGAGGGCGATTCAGAGGGTTCCTGCAACCGCCTTCGGACTGGCTCTCGGCCTGGTCGTGCTCTTATCTGCA
>CAYZXF010000311.1:0-2032 GCA_964482355.1 uncultured Anaerolineaceae bacterium
CGCGATAGGGACGACCACAAAGTTTGCGACCAGCGCCAGAACCACGAGCCTGGTATCTCGCAGCGGGTCAATGATCTGCTTCGTGGACAAGCTCAACCCCATGCTCAACATACTGCTGACGACAAACACTAGCACCGAGAGTTGTGCAAGAGTCTCAAGAATTTCATTCATTTAAGTTCCTCATGTGGACTATCAGATCTGTTTGCAGATAAGCAGCAGACAGACGATGTTGCTGCATGAATCTGCTTATCCCAATTATCATCGACCTCTGCAAATAGGTCATCCGCAGAATTACGTATCCTCCTCCTCAGCCAACAGCTTTGCAAATACCATCAGCAAAGGTAACCTGAGCTATCATTCAACCCATGACAATTCAATCTGACAATCAAACCGATTGGAGACCCTGGCGGCGCAGGTTAGGCGCCGCAATGCGCGTACTTGGGGTGGTCGGGATCGTGGCCGCTGTGATCCTTGCCATCGCTCTGCTTTTCCTGCCAGCCAAGGTCACTCCCGTCGCCGTGGATGTCACATCGAATATAGCAGATGGGTTGCGCACGATCTCGGATTCGATGGCATCGACAAGTTCGAGCCTTGTTTCAGCTTCCAATGTGCTGGAATCAGCAGGGAAGACAATCCTCAGCATTTCGGGCACCATCAAGGACACAAAGCCGCTGCTTGAATCCGCGGCCGAGGTGGTGGGTGACGTAGGACAGAACACGCTGGAAAAGACCAATAGAGCCTTAGAAACTGCGCAATCGGCTGCCTCGGCGGTGGATGGGGTGTTGAGCGCTCTGGCCTTTCTGCCCATTGGAATCAATTACGATCCCGAGAGTTCGCTCAGTGATTCCATCGCCGGCGTAGCAGAAGGTCTGGCGCCGCTGCCGGAAGGCTTAATTGATGTCAGCGAGAAGATCTACGATACTGCTGAAAGTTTCGATCGCGTGTCGGGAGGGTTGGATCAGACGGGCGGAGATATTCAAATGCTCGCCGAAGACATTCGTGAGCTTGGTGAACGCCTTGGCTCGTTATCGACAACGCTCGACGAGCAGGCCGCGACGCTTGATGATCTAGTGGAGAAACTACCGACGATCATCTGGGTGTCGGTTTTCGTCCTAGAATTCTTCGTGATCGGAGTGTTGGTGGCGCAGGTGACCGTAATCGTAGTTGGCACTCGGCTCTATCGAGAGAACGCACAGGAGGAATAATGAGCGAGACTGAGCAAGCTGAAAAACGCAGCACCCCAGTAGCACCTGAAGCGCTACAGAGCCGCATCTTCCTTTTCCTTACCTTTGTTGTGCTGCTCATCATCACGGCGCTATTGCTTAAGCCGTTTTTTAGCGTCATTCTGCTTTCGCTGATCGCCGTAATTGTCTTGAAACCACTCTACGCCTGGTTCTTCCGAGCCCGGTACACGGGAGGCAAGCCTCGGCTATCGGCTTCAGTCACTCTCTTAACCTTCCTCTTCGTGCTGGTTATCCCTGTTGCAATTGTGATTATTGTGTTTGTTGAACAGCTATCCCAACAGCTAATCGGGCTCGCTGAATTCGACCTGGACGCAATACTGCTGGAAGTTGAGAATGCTTTTGAATCCACCGGGCAACCGAGCAATCTTGACCGCGCTGCAATCCAAGAGTTTATTGTGGGCGCCGCCGCTACAGTCCTCAGCGCGGCGGTTAGTTTTGCCGCCAGTTTCCTTAGCTCGCTTCCCAGGCTCATTGTTGAATTCATCATCTTCTTCGTTGTTGTCGTGACCTTGCTGCCGGTATTCGACAAGCTAGTTAAGGGCTACGAGGAGATAAGCCCGTTGGGTAGAGAGATCTCAGAGCTGTACTACACAAAAACCACGGCGATGATTACCTCTCTATTCAAGGGCATCTTTCTGATCGCTGCTATTCAAGGCTTTGCTATGGGAATTTTTTACTGGTTGGCCGGAATAGAAGCGGTATTTTTCTTCATTGTGGTCACGATGTTTCTGGCGATGTTGCCGGTAGTTGGAATCAGCTTTCTTGTGATCTTCATGGCCGTTGTATTT
>CAYZXF010000312.1:0-3813 GCA_964482355.1 uncultured Anaerolineaceae bacterium
AGTCCAAACGCGTAGTGATCAACCGCATTTTTCACCTCCCCATCGACCATGGTGCTGAAAATCACGCGGCCATCGCCTCCGCGAGTGGCGATAACCAGATATTGATTCGGGTCCTCCTCGTTGCCGTCGGAGCGAATGACGAAACCGCACCCTGCCAACCCGGTTGAGGTGTTCCATGTGATGTCCCCAGAAACAACAAAATCGCTGACGATCGTGGCGATGTAGCGATTGACGTAATCATATTGCATGTAGCCTTCGACCTCCAACCGTTCGGGAGGATGCACCCAGCCGATCCGCCCCTCAGACGGATTAATCCCATAAGTTGACAAGTCGGCGAGCACCGGTGCGAGGGCGGCGGCGGTCGCGCGCTGATCTTGCTCGCTCAACGCCGAGTCTGCCTCCCTGGTAGAGGATGCCGAGAGGCTGCTTGCCGTTGCCTCGGCTTCCGCGGTCAGTAAGTTCGCGTTGGCATCGAATCCCACGCCGACCGCGGCAGTAGCGGTCAAAGCCACGGATCTTCCTAGCGCAAGCGAGGTGGCTTCGCTATTATCTTCTGCGCTGCAAGCTGTAGCCGCAAGTGACAGAGCTGGGAAGATGAGCAGCAATTGTAAGTTCAGTCGCGATTTCAATTCAGGCTAGCGGATGTCTTTCTGTTTCTGGATAAAAAGTATCACAACCAGCAATGTAAGGATGATGGCGATTTGTGCGGCCCAAGTTGTTGCAACGAAGCGCCAGTAAAGCTCAAAGCTATCCTTGTCAACAAACGTCCAGCTGTAATCTTCAACAATCAGACCAATCATGCCTTCCGCCGGTTGAACCGCCGATTGACGGGCAATACGCCACTCGACCAATTCCTGCTGATTCGCCACAACCTGTGCCTGGTACAAACTCAACTCGGCCTCATATTCTGCGAAATCAGCTTCAGATTCGGACCGAATTCCTTCCACCAGGATCTGATATTCTTGCAGGGCGGTCAGGTACTCGGCTACAGCCACCTGGTCGGACTGATCGGCGGGTTCCTCCGGCGGCTCTGGGATTTCCGGATTTTCAGGTCTTTCGGGAGGCGGGGGCGGGTCGGTTGGCGGAGGCTCGTCGATCGCCGCTACATAAAAATCTCCCAGTCCGGGAACGTTGCAGCTTGAGTCTCGGAGGGCGTTTGTTCCCATACAGTTGCAGTTGTTCGCTAGTTTGTCCTCTATTGTCATAGCCGTCCGAAGTTCCTCGGGAAGCGTCCAGCAGACATCGGCAGCAACGTCAGAGCCAACCCCGGTGACTCCCATGAGCGCCTGGAATGCCCAGCGGGTCGGGATCGGGGCGGTTATATAATCCGGAAGTTGGACCAGCGCTCCTCCCAATACTATCTGCGGCAACATCAAAAGGATGACGAACAATGGAGCCGTGTTAGCGTTGGGCGAGATTGCAGAGGCAAAAAGCCCAAGCATCATTCCGGACATGGTCGCTAGTCCCAGCGTGATGTAGATCAGGATCAGTTCCGTGATGCCTCCCGGCATATCAAACGCCAGGTAACGGATGATCGTATATGCGGCTGTTTGATAGAGCGCCAAAAGGGCCGCCACCCACACTTTCGACAACACATATGGCAGGATCTTGAGACTCACTAGGCGCTCTCGCTTGTAAATCTCCCCTTCTTTCACGAATTCCCGCATCTGCGATAGCGCGCCCACTAACACGCCATAAACGACAAGCAGAAACAAGGTGATCACGATGTCCGTGACGTCACCGTCGTTGAAACCAAACAAATCGGGACCCAGCACAGAGGAGAGTACAAAGTCCAGAAGTCCAATTAGAGGTGCCGCGGCAAGCATCAGGGCCAAACTCGAACGATCTCGAATCAGAATCTTGATGTTCCTCGAAGATAGGATCATCAGCTGGCGCAAGGAGGAGGTGCTTCGCCTTGTGGCCGCCTTAATATTTGGGTGCTTGGAAGCATCCGCTTTTGACTTGCCGCGAAGGGGATCGACGATGTATTTGCGATACGCGGCGTCCTGTTGATAGCGCTCGGCCCACTGCTGAGGGGTGCCCTTGCTCTCATCCTCAAGAAGGGCGTAGATCTGATCGAATTCGATCGATCCAGTTGTACGTTCCTGCTCCGATCGAAACTGGTCGAAGTAGATCAACGCTTCTTCCGGCGGCCCAAACCAGGTAAGAAATCCTCCGCGCGCGAGGAACACGACTTTGTCTGCCAGGAGCACATTTTTCGTAGCGTGCGTAATTAAGACGATCGTCCGGCCCCGATCGGCCAGCCGGCGCATTAGATGCATTAGCGCCGTTTCGGTGCCTGGATCTAATCCCGATGTGGCCTCGTCCAAGAAAAAGAGGCCCGGTTTCGTCAACAATTCGACCCCAATCGAAACCCGCTTCTGTTGCCCGCCACTCAGCCTGCCAATAAGCACATCCTTCCGATCAGTAAGATCTAGATCCTCGAGCACCTCCATGACCCTAGCGTTGCGCTCAGCTTTGCTGGTGTCGGGCGGCATTCGGAGCCGTCCCGAGTAGTCCAACGCCTCATAAACTGTCAATTCCGAATGAATGATGTCTTTCTGAGGCACGAAACCGATCAAATTGCGAATCGAGTCGAAGCTCTCATAAATGTTTGTCTCGTTTACAGTCACCTGGCCATGTGTTGCCGGACGATAGCAGGCGAGCGCGTCCACTAGTGTCGACTTGCCACCTCCACTCTGACCGACCACAACAACGAATTCGCGCGGTTGGAACACCAGAGAGATGTCCTGGAGGATGTTGAGATCCTTCCTCACCCACTTGTGCAGTCGGATAGCCTCCAACCGCAGGCTGCTTGAGTCGTCGTGCTGAGTTAGGGCTTGCTCCCCTACGACAAATCGATAGGGGCCTATGCGAATTGAATCGCCCTTCGAGAGCATGGCAGGCTCCGTGATCGGCGAGTCATTGAGGAATGTCCCGTTGGTGCTTTGGAGATCGATGAGCCGGTAGTCCCCGTTTGCTTGTTCCACATGAGCATGGAAATGAGACACTTGAGGGGCATCCAAAACCACGTTGTTGCTCGGGTCACGGCCGAGGCGGAGCAATTCCTGCTGATCGAGCCGGATCTCCATGGCGTCCAGAGCTGCCGCCTCGTTGGGCGCGATATACGTCATGCTCACCATGGTGCCGGGGTCACGGCCGCCGATTCGAAGCTTGTTTTCGTGTTCGAGGCGCTGGGGTTGTGTCACCTTTACTCCGTCGACGTAGATGGGATTGGCGGCCGCTGGATTCACGACAAGTAAGTACCCCCCATTCCCACGCTCGAGATGGGCGTGCTGACGCGACACTATTTCCGAATCGATCGCGATGTCATTGGTCTGATCACGGCCCACTGAAACCGATTGGAGAGACAGGTCGTGAAGGTGGGGCTGGTGGCCCGCGATGGCCACGGAGAGTTGAGGGTGCGAAGCGGGTCCGGGCGAGGAGGGGTGCTCGGTCGCTGGCGGTCGGCCAATCGCAGCTTGCGGTTCGAAGCTCAGGGTAACAATCTTACCGAGACCAATTACGTCGCCCGCCTTCAGAGTGGCAGGGTGACTCAGGCGTTTTTCATTGAGGAAGGTGCCATTGCTGCTACCAAGATCTTCAATCGTGTAGCCCTCACCGACACGCTGTATTTTGGCGTGATACCGGGACACTGCACTGAAATCTATGACACAGTCTGAACTGGGATCACGGCCGATTACTGTTTCAAGGCCAGAAAACTCGTGTACCCGAGCACTCTGCCCGGCCGTCGTGATGGTGAGTTTGAACGGATGCTGTGCGGTCATAAGTTCTAAATGATTGTGGTCGCCT
>CAYZXF010000313.1:0-2610 GCA_964482355.1 uncultured Anaerolineaceae bacterium
ATAAATGGTACGGCTTCTGCCACTCCTGGATCCCCGACCCGGCAGATTACGACGCCAAATTGTGGACCGATGCGGGCTACCCGACCGGTCCGGCGACCTGGCGTGACCTGCTGGCAGGCGGCACGGCCATTCTGGATAAGACTGGCATACCGCTGGGCATTGGGCTCTCCCCCGAGCTGGACTCGAAGATGGCCGGCCGGGCGGTGATTTGGTCCTACGGCGGTGCCATACAGGACGAGAACGAAAACGTTGTGATCGACTCCCCTGAGGTGGTCGAGGCGGTCGAGTTCATGGCCCAGCTTTACAACGACACCATGACTGAGGAAGTCTTCGCCTGGACCGCGGGCTCGAATAACCAGGGCCTCATCGCAGGGGAGCTGTCTTACATCCTGAACTCGATCTCGGCCTATCGCACACTGCAGAAGATCGATCCGGCGGCGGCCGACAACATCGGTTTCGGACCAGCACTTGTGGGACCGCGGGGCGATCAGGCCGCGTCAGCCCACGTCTGGGGTATCTATGTCATTCCCAGCTACGTAGAAGGCGCTGAGTTGGAGGCTGCCAAGGCCTTCCTGCTCCACCACACCGCTAACTCCCCTCAGATCGTCTTCAACAGCGAGCTGTACAACTTCCCGGCCTTTCCGAGCACCGTTCCACAACTGGAAGGCTGGGTGAACAAAGACCCATTCGGCTCGCGGCCACAGGACAAGTTGGCTTTGCTGGCAGACGCACTCGAGTGGACGGTCTATCTCGGTTTTCCCGGCCCGGCCAACCCGGCCACCGGTGAAATTTTCGGGGCTAGCATCATCCCAACCATGATGGGCAAGGCTGCTCTGGGCGAACTGAGCGCGGCGGAGGCAGTGTGTGAAGCGCATGCCCAGATCGAAGATATCTTCGAAAAATGGCGGGCTGAGGGCCTGGTCGGCGGTGAAGCTTCTCCCGACTGCGCAGTAGGCTAGCGAGTAAATTCGGCGCACGCCCGCGAAAGTAACCTTATCTCCTCGCACTAGCGTTCGCCTAAAGGCCCGCCGGACACCAATCCGGCGGGCCTTAGTTATCCAATGACAACTTTCGTAGAAATTCAATCGCTAAAGAAGCAGTTTGGGGATGTGAAAGCCGTCGATGGGGTTGACCTCTCCATCCAGGAGGGCGAAATGCTTGTCATCCTCGGACCCTCTGGTTGTGGCAAGACCACGCTGATGCGCATGATCGCCGGGCTGGAAATCCCCTCCGAAGGCGAGATCATGATCGGTGGAGAGCAGGTAACCAAGCTGCCTCCCCGAGCACGTCACATCGCCATGGTGTTCCAGAGCTACGCGCTATACCCACACATGACGGTGTATCGGAACATTGCCTTTCCCCTGAAAGCTCAGGGAGCATTTACCAAAGGGGAGATCGACGAAAAAGTTCAGCACGCCGCAGGTGTACTTGGAATTGAGTTGCTACTTGATCGAAAGCCGCGCCAGCTTTCGGGGGGCGAACGGCAGCGTGTGGCGCTGGCCAGGGCCATGGTGAAGGAACCCAGCGTCCTGCTGCTCGATGAGCCTCTGTCCAATTTGGACGCCAAGCTGCGCGCGTCGGCCCGTGATGAGCTGCAGCGATTTCAACGTCGATTGGGGATCACCACGATATTTGTTACGCACGATCAAGTCGAGGCCATGGGCTTGGGGGATCGCATCGCAGTTATGCTCGCGGGCAAGGTCAGGCAAGTCGGAACCCCGGCTGAGATCTATAGCGAATCAGCGGACACGTTCGTTGCGACATTTTTAGGATCGCCTGGCATGAATCTGCTCGAGGGGCCGGAGACCACGATCGGTTTTCGGCCCGAACATATGCGTCCTGTAGACGGGGGCGAGATTAAAGAGGGCGCGTCGCGCTATATGGTCACGATCGATCGAGTAGAAAACCTGGGTGCGGACACTCTTGTGTATGGTGCCGCGGATGGGGACACGCATGTGGTGGCTAAAATTGCCTCCACTTTGCCTTTCTCGGCCTCAACTGGAGATCAAAGAGAGTTTGCGGTAAATTCCGAGCACATGCGCTACTTTGACAAAGAAACCGGGCGCATCACCACTCCGGACGGGTAATGAGCGTAGAGACTGTAAGACCCCCTCGATTTAGTTTTCTCTCCGATAATGAGCGCGTGCTTGGCGCATTGATGTTAGCGCCGGCCGTTATCTTCATCCTGGCTCTTGTTGGCCTACCACTTGTCATATCAGTCGCCTTCAGTCTGTCGGACGTGACGGTCGGAGATACCAGCCTGGATTTTGTCGGATTGGAGAATTTTCGGAGGGTCATCCGACCGCCGCAATTCCAGCGGGCGGTTGTTGATACAGTCGTATTCACGGTAGTAGCTCTGCTGATCATTCTTGTGCTAGCCAACATCCTGGCGGTAATTTTCACTCAAGACTTCCACGGCAAATGGTTGGCTCGAATTCTGATCATCCTTCCCTGGGCCACTCCGATCGCCTTGGGAACATTGGGCTGGCTCTGGTTGCTGGATTCTAAATTCAGCCCCATTGATTATGTGCTGGTACAGATCGGATTGCTCGGTCCGGATACGCTGCTTGGGCCCGGACTTCATCTCAATTATCTCGGACGCGAGTTCTT
>CAYZXF010000314.1:0-4076 GCA_964482355.1 uncultured Anaerolineaceae bacterium
GTCCTGGTTCAGGAAGGCGATTCGACCGAGATCATCAGCGTGATGAGCAGCGATCCAAACCTGATATCGCAGCAGCTCTCTTCCTATGTTCCACCCTCCAATATCGGCCGACCATCGGAATCCGGTGCGTTCACACGCACCGCTTTGCGGAGGGGGCTTGACGAGCTGCAGTTCGTGCCGGGTGAGGTTGATAAACCGCAAGCGCTGGTGCTCTTTACGCCTGGCATGCGGGCCGATACTTCAGACTTGGCAGAGCGAGCTATCGAGGCTGGGATTCCGATCCATATCGTCATGACCAGAGAGCGGGAGTCAAGCCTTTGGGAGGAGGCGCTGGAGCCTCTCGCCGCCGTTACGGGTGGCGAATTCGAGACCCACTACGGAAGCGATGGTCTTGAACCTCTTTTTGAGCACCTTGTTCGCCGGCGGCAGCAACTGGAGGTGATCTATCGTACCAACTCTGCAGCTGCCGGTCAGCGCAATGTAACAGTGGAGGTGGACGGCAGCGGAGAGACCTTTGTTGCCAATGGCCAATATACGGTTGAGTTGAGCCCGCCAGATGTGGAAGTGATATCGCCTGCGCCCGGCGCCGTGATTAACAGGCAAGCGCTCGAGCCCGATGCTGATCCGGCCGACGCAGAGCCGACGTTTTTGACCGTGGTTGCCGAGGTCGACTTCCCGGATGGATATCCACGCGTGATGGGACCCGCGCAGCTGCTCATCGATGGCACGCCTGCCGGCCAGGGCCAGGTCGTGGATGGCCGCACCGAGATTACGTGGGACATTCGTTCCTATCAGACTGCCGGTCAGGTGCCCGCCACTTTGCAAGTGGTCCTTACCGATGAACTAGGCATCCAGGGCCAATCCACCCCGCGCACAGTTTCCGTGAACTATATCGAGCCCGCTTCGACCGGAACTCCGCAGTGGTTGCTCATTGTCACCATGGCAGTTGCGCTGGCATCGCTTGCTGCGGTGGTATTTCTCTTTCTTAATCGCCAGCATCTGTCTCCGGCGCTTGCAGGCGCAGGCGAGAGTATTTCCGATTTTGTGGAGCGTGTGACCGGCCGCCGAACTGCCCTGGTAGCAAAGGCATATCTCGTTCCACTTGAAGGTTTCGATGAGCTCCCGCAGCGATCATTTGAAATCTATGGAACCACCGCAATCGGACGATCGAGGAGGCACGCGGACCTACTCTTTCACATTAACGACGATGACAGCGCAATCAGCCGGCTCCACTGCACGATCCTTGATGAAGATGATCACTTTGCGATCCGAGATGAAGACAGCACCAACGGTACTCTCGTAAACGGCGAAAAAATTACACCGTTGGAGGCCATGCGTCTGCACGATGGTGATACCGTCGACGTAGCTCCCATTGAGCGTGGAGGCTTGCGATTTCTCTTCCAGCTAGCGGACGTGACCGGAGAGCAACCTGATCCGGACGACGAACGCCGTATTACCCAGCCCAGAAGAATCTCAGATTTTGAGGCGGCCGCCGACGAGGAGGGCGACACATACGACGAGTTTTTGGAAGGTGATGAGGGTTAGCCCGAGAAGGATTGTCAACACGTAGCATCGTTTAAGAAGCTCAATCAATTCAGCTTAAGGTCCATAGAATGGGGGGCGCGTTGTTTGGCGCCCCTTTATATCGATCTCAAATGCAGCAATACACACTTTCAGACATCAAGAACGGCAGGCCCATCGGGGACTTCAAGATAGTCGAAGTCTATCCGGAGGGTCGTGGAGGCATGTCGAGGGTAGTGCGAGCCAGGCCGATCGGGGATAGTGATTTTCAGGCGGCGCTGAAGATCAGCCGCACCGGCGCTAACCAGGACTACTTTTTTGCAGCGATTCAGAAAGAAGTAGAAATCCTTCAAAAACTCGACCATCGGGGCGTGGTCCAGCTCCGGCAAATTTCATCTGGCAAGAATCCCTATAAAGAGCGGGCGGTTCAGATCGTGGGCACACCCTGGTTCTTTGGCATGGAATGCTTGCAAGGAGGTTCGCTTGAAGCCTACTTGCGCGGCCTGGGTCCGTTGTCGCTCAGCGAGGCAGCTGCTATCTGCCACCAGGTGGGAACGGCTCTGGAGTACATCCATGGGCGGGGCTTTGCACACAACGATGTCAAACCGGACAATATTCTGTTCCGACGAGAGCTAAGAGTTGGCGATCGGCTGGAGCCTGTGCTCATCGATTTCGGCGTCGCCGCAAAACTTGTTAAGCCGCAACTCGACGGGTCGGTGGTCTATATGGCTCCCGAGCGGCTTCAAGAAGGACGCGATCCAAGTGCGCCAGAGGTTGTGGCGAATGTCGATCCCTCCAAGGCCGATGTTTGGAGCATGGGTATCTTGCTTTACCGGTTGTTGGTGGGGCGGGAGCCATTTCAGGGCCTGACGGATCGCAGCGTTACATCAGCCATCCTGCGTGGAAGTCCGCAGTCTATGATCAAGCGTCGGCAGGATTTACCGCGTGAGCTGGATCGGTTTGTTATCGAGGGGTGCCTTACTAAGGACCCTAATCTGCGAGTTGATATGCGCGACTACAACGCGGTGATCGACCGGTATTCTGGCGATTGGCGTGTGCAGCGAGCCCCCAAGAAGAAGCGCAGGCTCCCGTGGCGTCGATGATTGACCCTGAAATGGAGCTCGCGAGGAGCACGTGCTAAATGGCAAGCGCTGCCCAGTCTGATATCCGTCTTGCCGCCGGAGCACATATTGGGGCTTCCCCGACCCGTACCCTTTTAGAAGATCGAGCTCGAGCTGAAACCATCCGGACAGCAAGCGGAATGGTGCTTTCAGTAGGAGTGATCGCAGACGGAATCGGCGGCGAAAACGCCGGCGAGCGGGCAGCAGAGCTGACAGCAACCACGATTTTCGAGAACCTCGAAAGCTCTCGCGAACGAAACATCCCCCGTATGCTGGAGGCCGCGTTGAAAGAGGCAAACCAGCGGGTCTTCGCTGAGGTACAAAAGAGTCGCCGGAAGACCAACATGGGCTCAACCGCGGCCATCGCCGCCGTCTCGAACCATCGGCTGTATGTAGCAAACGTTGGCGACAGCCGCATTTACCTCCTTCGCGGGCAAAAAGCGTATCCGCTGACCGTGGATCACACCTGGGAAAACGAAATCGTGAGCTCGGGCAAGCTCGGTCCGATGGAAGCCGCTAAGCATCCCCGTAGAGATCAAATTGTGCGATCGGTTGGCTACGAGCCGAAAGTCAATGTGGATCTTGGCTTGTGGCTGCATGGGGGCGAGGAGTCGGCGGCCGAAGCCAGGGCCGCACAAGGATTACCTCTGAAGAGCGGCGATGTTGTGCTGGTGTGCTCGGATGGCTTGATCAAGACTAGGCGTGATCAGCGCTCCGCCCACTACGTTGAAGCAAGTGAATTCACTGCGCTTGTACGGGGGCGATCCCCAGCTGGTGCGGTCGATCGGTTGATCAAAAAGGCGCTGAAGCGTCAAGTAGACGACAACGTGTCAGCCGTCGTTTTGGAAATGCCAGGGGGTGGCGTTTACTACCGACGCTATCTGGTGCCGGCAATAGGAGCCGCAGCCGCCTTTGCAGTGGTGATCGGCGCCGCGGCCTGGGCGGTTCCGAAGTTATCCGGGGCACTGGCGGGACCTAGCGCAGGTCCGACCATTCCCGCGCTGCCCTCCGGCGTGGCATTTGTATCCGCGATCGGCGGACGGGCGGAAATAAGCGCTGCAAGCGGCGTTTTCGAGAATCTTAGGCTCGAGCAGCTGGTGACAGCTGGCTCAGGAACGCAGCTTCGCACCTTCGGAGGGACAAGCTACATGCGGCTCGGACTACCGGACCAATCCATCATCTATATTGGCCCCGATAGTCAGGTTGAGCTGCTTGAGATCGAGGGCGAATCTGGAACCAGTCTGCTGCTGCAGAGTGGCGTGGTATTGGTTTCGGGGCAGGGTTCGGGAGCATCTGTGATCTCGGTGCTGGCCCCATCCGGAGTGATGGCGAAATCGACCGGGTCGATCTTGGGGGCACTCTGGGACCCAATCGCTGGCCAGTTTGAGGTCGATTGTTTCGAAGAAATCTGTGAAGTGATTTTCCCCGGGGGAG
>CAYZXF010000315.1:0-2800 GCA_964482355.1 uncultured Anaerolineaceae bacterium
ATCGCCCTCGATCTCGGCGCGCGGTACCAGGGCTGCCACGCTGTCGATGATGACCACGTCAATGGCGCCGCTGCGCACCAGGGTCTCGGTGATTTCCAGCGCCTGTTCGCCGGTGTCGGGCTGGGAGATGTAGAGGTTATCGATATCCACCCCGCAGCGGGCGGCGTAGGAGGGGTCGAGGGCGTGCTCCATGTCAATGAAGGCCGCCACCCCTCCCAGCTTCTGAGATTCGGCCACGATGTGCTGGCAGACGGTGGTTTTGCCAGAAGCCTCTGGGCCAAAGATCTCGCTCACCCGGCCGCGTGGAATGCCACCTACGCCCAATGCCCGATCGAGCGCCAGAGACCCGGTAGGAATGACCTCAACCGCCAGATGTGAAGCCTCCCCCAGTCGCATCACGGCTCCGTCGCCGTATTCCTTCTTGATTTGGGCCATCGCCGCCTCTAAGGCGCGATCGCGTTCTTCATTCATGGACTGTCCAATCTTTCGTGCTCATCGGGAGAAAGTCCCGGGGCATCGCGATTAGGGTCGCAGCCCGGTGGGTTTGGCTAGTGTAATTCAGATGGGGGGAGATGGGAAAAACAAACCGGCGAGGATTGCCTCGCCGGTGATTAGATTTCCCCACCGTGCCGTGTGATGCTTGGTTTTGAACCTGCGAATGCAGGTGGGTCTCTGCAGATGGGCTCTGCCTTGGCCGAAGCCTATCGCATACCCCATCGTAGCTCAAGTCCCTTATATTTAATGTTGGCTCAAAACTTAAGGCAACATCACGTACACAGCAGGGGTTGACCTTTATATACCATGATCGGTCGGGGCTCGCAATAATGCTCAGGGACGGTACACCGTCGCCTCCCAAACGTTTATTCAACGATCCGGATATGCAGTTCCTTCAGCTGTTTAGGGTCAACTGGCGAGGGCGCATCCGCCATCACGTCCCGTGCGCCTTGATTCTTAGGAAATGCAATCACCTCGCGAATATTCGGTTCCTTCGCCAGAATCATGCACAGTCGATCCAGGCCAGAAGCTATACCACCATGAGGCGGGGTCCCATATTCAAAGGCCGTCAACATGTGTCCGAAGCGCTCCTTGGCCGTTTCCGAATCCAGGCCGATCAGCTCAAAGACCTTCTCCTGCAGGCTCCGGTCGTGAATTCTGATGCTTCCCCCAGCCGTCTCCGCCCCATTTAGTACGACATCGTACTGCTGGCCACGCGCCTTGCCAGGATCCGATTCAAGCAATGCAAAGTCCTCCGTCATCGGGGCGGTAAATAGATGGTGGCTCGGATCCCAACGCTCCTCTTCAGCATCCCAATGAAACATTGGGAACTCGATCACCCAGCAAAATGACAGCACGTCCGAATCGTAAAGCTCGAGGCGTTCGCCAAGGTGGGCGCGCAGCCTACTCAGCGACTCGAGCACGATCTCCCGCTCGCCAGCCACGAACAGCAGCAGGTCACCCGGGTTCCCCTCCATCCGGCGGATGATCGCATCGAGCCGGTCGGAAGGCAGGAATTTGGCAAATGACGAGCGCGGGTCGCCCGACTCTTGCAGCGCCAGGTACGCCAGCCCATTGGCGCCAAATGGCTTGACAATCTCGGTCAATTCGTCAATTTCACGACGGCTGAACCCGCCGCAACCCACACAATTGAACCCTCGCACCTCGCCTCCGCTGTCGACCGCGGACTCGAAGATCTTGAAGCCGCTATCCGCCGCTAGATCGGAAATGTCTTTGAGCTCCAACCCAAACCGCAGGTCCGGGCGATCCGATCCGAAGCGATCCATTGACTCCTGGTAGGTGAGGCGCGGCCAGGGCTTGGTGAGCACCGGCCGCTCGGGGAAGAGCTCGTCGATAAGCGATGTGTAGACGCCCTCTAGAAGGTGCATCACATCGTCTCGCTCGACGAACGACATCTCGATGTCCAATTGCGTGAATTCAGGTTGTCGGTCGCCGCGCTGATCTTCGTCGCGAAAGCAGCGGGCAATCTGAAAATATCGCTCGGTGCCAGCCACCATCAACAGCTGCTTGAGCTGTTGGGGCGATTGCGGCAATGCGTATGCCTCGCCTGGGTACAGACGGGAGGGAACCAGATAATCTCGCGCTCCCTCGGGCGTTGACTTGAACAGGATCGGGGTTTCGATCTCCCAGAACCGCAGCTCTTCGAGAGCGTCCCGAATATATTTGATTACGTTGTGCCGAAGTTCCAGGTTCCGTTGCATGCGCTCTCTGCGCAGATCGAGATAACGGTGCTTGAGCCGCACGGTTTCGTCGACTTCAGATTCCTCGTTGATCGAAAAAGGTGGAGTCTTGGCCGGGTTGAGAACCTCCAGTTCTTTAATCTCGACCTCCACCTCGCCCGTCGGCAAGGCTGGATTCTGCATGCCTTCCGGCCGCATCCGGACCTCACCCACGATCCGCAAGACCCACTCGGAACGGACCTGCTCGGCGGTGGCGTGCACTTTCTGCTCAACCTCGGGATTCGAAACGGTCTGAACCACCCCCGATCGATCGCGCAGATCGATGAAGGTCAGCCCTCCGTGGTCTCGCCGGCGGTTGACCCAACCGGCCAATTCGACCTTCTTGCCAACATGCTCGGCACGCAGTTCGCCGCAATCATGCGTTTTGTACATATTGCCTCCTATAAATAACAACGCCGCCCGAAAGAGCCTCTCGGGCGGCGGCGCAATTCAATTGGATCTTTGCTAGCTTGCGCGCGTGCCTGCCCGATGAATACCGGGGTTGCTATCGTTCGAATTAGATCGGGTGGCGGCTCGCATAGCGCCGGAGATTATAGCATGGGCGC
>CAYZXF010000316.1:0-1618 GCA_964482355.1 uncultured Anaerolineaceae bacterium
AGGACCAGGATGCCCTAGAACTTGGCTTCACCTTCGGAGATCTCCAATCTGCTTCGATGCTCGCGGATTTCGAGCAGGCAAAGGAGTTCGGAGGCGAAGCATGTGCCGTCCTTTTGAGAGAGCCTGAGAATGTCAACCTGCTGCTGATGGCGATTGCCGAGCACGCCGATGTCGTCTCACCCCCTAGCTCCACGGAAGGGGTTTCAGGTACTGAGGCAGAAGACTGACCATGCCTCGATCTACTGTCCCAAAATTGGATGGGATCCTGGCCGGCTCGGAAGAGCCGGTCTTTCGCGTACTTCCTCAGAGGGTACTCCGAGACATGCAGCGCTCGGATTCTGAGAGCGCGCTGCTCTGGAATCTCATTTATCAGCGTGCGCAACCTACGCTCGCAGCGCAAGAGCTTCTTTCGCTGCCTCCGCTATGGGGCTCGAGGGTTGACCCATTATCTGATGACCTGCTTCCTTACTATTGGGGTTTCAGCCAGATGGGCGCCCGCCTGCCGCGACTGGATCATGTTCTGGACATCGTGGACGGCCCAGGCCCAAAGACCGAGGTGGATCTGTTTCTGCTCGGCGAAAGCGAGCTTGTGCTTGTCGAGGCAAAGCACATGGCAGGATTGGGGAGGTGCGCTCGGTACAGCTCAGGTAAGTGTCCCGAGATTCACACGGAATCCGGGGAGGATGGTTGCCGATATTGGACATCGCAGGAGTCGCTCTTTTCCAACATGCTCGATTTCGGAATCAAGCCCGAGCCAGATGATCCAGCGCCGTTATGCGACCGGCACTACCAGCTAGGGAGAACAGCGCTTGTTGGAAGTGAGCTGGCGAAGGAGCTGAATCGTCGCCTGCATTTATGGCTCATCCTGCCCAGGAGCAGATGGGGAGCCCTCCAGCGCGATTGGATTGATTTCTCGGACCGGATCGGTGACGACTCACTCTGGAGGAGACTGCGGGTCCTGGCCTGGGAAGATGTCATTTCTTTAGCTAAGCATCCATCGAACAGACAAATTCCGCAGAAGGGCGTCTCTTCACCTTCATAAGACTTGAAACCCAACTCGAGTTGACAACTAGAACGGTTGTGCTATACTGAATCGCACAAACGTTCTGTTTTAATTCAGAGGGAGCAAGTCATGGGCAGCAAGGGCAAGAAGAACGATCGGGAAGAAGTTCTCTCAAATGCGTTGGGGGATATTGTCAAGCGCTTCGGTGAAGGAGCGGTAATGCTGCTGGGGGAGGCTAAGCACTTAGAAGTGGAATCTATCCCGACTGGGTCGTTACCGTTAGATTTGGCGCTCGGAATCGGTGGCATTCCACGGGGCCGGGTGAGCGAGATCTTCGGCCCGGAGGCTTCCGGCAAGACCACCGTCTGCCAGCACATCGTGGCCGAATCTCAGAAGCTGGGAGGGGTGGCGGCCTTTATCGACATGGAGCACGCCCTCGACCCCGCCTACGCCGCCCGCTGCGGGGTGGACATTGATAACCTCTACATCTCCCAGCCCGACACCGGCGAACAGGCGCTGGAAATCACCGAGACCCTGGTGCGCAGCGGCGCCATTGACGTGGTCATCATCGACAGCGTGGCAGCCCTGGTACCGCGCGCCGAGATCGAGGGCGAT
>CAYZXF010000317.1:0-2219 GCA_964482355.1 uncultured Anaerolineaceae bacterium
AAATTAATACACGAGTATAGGCTCATTGAGACCGATGACGGCTACCGCATCGAGATCACAGGCGACAAAGAACAAATCAAGAAATGGATGGAGGGCGGGTCTCGTCATCGCAGAAAACACTGGATGAGACGAGGTTTCGGACCCTTCGCCTCCGGCTTTCCCGGCATGATGTACATGAAAGACCATCACGGTCCGGGCGATTTCACAATCGAGATCGAAGAGGATGACGAAGAAGAGAAAGCCTCCGAAGACTGAGATCGATTTGCGCGACTCGGTCCCTCCTGGGAGCCGGGACATTGGCGTTTCGGTCTGACCTGCTCGACAACCGACCACCACGGGTACCGGCCGCCCCCCCCCGACAGTGCGTGTTCTTGACAATCCTTGTCAGGCACTTGACCCGCATCCCAAAAAGTACTAATATATCGCCCGACGATACATCGTCCACGGATATATTGTTGATGCCCAACAACACGAATGCCAAAGCGAACCCATTGACGCCCGCTGTCTTCGAGATCTTGCTGGCCTTGGCAGATCAGGATCGTCACGGCTACGGGATTATGCGCGAAGTCGAGCGACGAACCCATGGAGACCTGAAATTAGGCCCAGGAACACTTTATGGATCCATCAAGCGGCTACTTAAGGCAGGATTCATTGAGGAATCCGGGGACAGGCCGGATCCCACCTTAGATGATGATCGACGAAAGTATTACCGTCTGACGATCCAGGGGCGCCAAGTCGCCATCGCCGAGGCCAATCGGCTCGAGCGGCAGGTCCGTCAGGCGCGGGAAAAGAATCTGCTGCCAAAGGCAGTACCCTAGCTTCGTATTGGAGCATTTGGAGCATATTGAGTTGAGCATCTCAGAGCGTCTATTTCAATTAGTGCTTGTCGCATACCCGAGCCGATTTCGCTCAGAGTATGGCAAGCTGATGCTGAAGCACTTTGTGGATAATAACGATGGTGGATTTCGACACTGGGTTTGGATTCTGTCCGACACAGCGACAAACGCTTCTCGTGAACATCTGGAGGAATGGAAGGAATCTATGTCAAAGATCGCGCTTTTAGCGGCCGGAGTATTGGTTCTGCCACTTGGGTTTGTCATGATCAACGTACTGCAATATGAGCTCGGGGTCCCGGTTCCGTGGAACCCGTACGACAGAGTGTACGATCAAATCACCGGCACCAGCTGGACTCACCTGTTCGACGCGGTGATGCTATTCAGTCCAATAGCCGCGGTGGCTTTGGTGGTAATGTCTCAGATTCGGATATCGGGGGGTGGTGACCAAGCAGTCCTATCCCGGATTGAAATCCGGAAAGCGTCCAGGTTGGCTTATGTCGTGGTCGGCACTGGCGTGGCTTTGCTCGGAGTGATGGGGTTATATGTGGTGTTTGAGAACCTTCCGTGCCTGCTGGGACAGCAGGTAGTCTGCTAGCAGCTAGCGGTGCCGAGCGGACAACTTTCGGACTTACTGGGGCGCTTCTAAGCCGAGATGACGGCGGAAAAACACCAAGGTCTCGGCGATGATCTCGCGCATTCGTTCGTCATCGTTTCGTACATCCATTCCATGCTCCCCGAGTGGGTGATTAGCTACGGTCACCGGAAGACCCCTAGCGCGCGCAACCTCGATCGCCTGCTCAATTGACTCGTTGACGCCGACCAGATCGTCAAGCTCGGCCTTGGCAATGAAGATGGGCGCTACGCTTTCTGGGGGCATGGAGCCGAGACGCACCACCGAAGAGTAATCATCCAGGAGCGCCTCACTCACCTCCCCCTCAATTCCATCGCGGATCGGATCCAGGCTCATTCTGCCGTAGTAGACCGCCATGCACCGGATTCGCCGCTTCAAGCCGGCTCGCATTCCGAATGGAGCGCCGCCGGAGCAGGTCCAAATACCTAGGCGTTGTGGATCGATGTCTAGCCTGTCGAGAACATGATCCAGAAGATCATCAACGTCATCGGCAGGATCTGATAAGCGCGAAAAGAAGTGGGAAGAGCGGCGGTTGAATATTACGGCCATCATCCCGGATAGAGCAATGAGACGGCCCCAGCCGTCATATTGTCCCCAGTCTTTGGAGTTTTCGATTACTTCGGGCGGACCTTCCCCGTGCACAAATACCACTACGGGAAGATTGCGCGACGGGTCGCCTTGGGGAGGTCGATAGACGTCGAACTTCAGCTCACGGTCATCGATCCGTTTGTAGGGCCGATCCTTTGCGACCT
>CAYZXF010000318.1:0-5502 GCA_964482355.1 uncultured Anaerolineaceae bacterium
CATCACCGCTCGAGAACTCGAGCAAATCCCCGAAGATCAGCGAGCAAACCTAGACGTCGGACAAGAAATCAACGTGTACATCATACGGCCAGGTGGCCGCAGCGGTCCTGAGCTGTCGCTGGTGCGCGCCGAAGAAGAGCAAGACTGGAAGAAGGCAGAAGAACTTCTAGAATCGAAAGATATATTCGAGGGCGAAGTGACCGGCTACAACAAGGGTGGCCTGATCGTCAAGATGGGTCAACTTCGAGGATTTGTGCCGGCCTCACAGGTCAGCCTGGCTCGCCGTCGTCGAGCGGACGGGGAAACCCCCGAAGACCGTTGGGGGAGCATGGTTGGTGAGCAGTTGGTTGCCAAGGTGATTGAAGTCGACCGACAGCGAAACCGCTTGATCTTGTCAGAACGCTCTGCGGCGCGCGAGGCGCGCGAAGTGCTCAAGGAGCGTTTGATATCGGAACTGGCGATTGGCGAAATCCGCTCCGGGCACGTGATCAGCCTGGCCGACTTCGGAGCATTTGTCGATATCGGGGGAGCGGATGGATTAGTGCACATCTCCGAGATCTCCTGGAAGCGAGTGAGCAATCCTCGCGAGGTGCTCAGCGTGGGGCAAGAGGTGCAGGTCAAGGTGCTTGGCGTGGACCCAGACCGCAACCGAATCAGCCTGTCGATCCGAGAACTCGAGGAAAATCCCTGGGAGAAGATCCTGGAGCAGTACGATGAGGGTCAGCTCGTTGAGGGCACGATTACAAAGCTCACTAAGTTCGGTGCATTCGCGAAGCTTGTGGGCCTGGAAGATTATGGTATTGAGGGACTTGTCCATATCTCCGAACTTTCGGATCGACATATATCGCACCCTAGCGAGGTAGTCCAGGAAGGACAAGTGCTGACGTTGCGGGTGATTCGAGTCGATGCTCTTCGACACAGAATCGGATTGAGTCTGAAGCGGGTAGAGTCGTCTGACTATGCCGATCGGGATTGGGAAGCCGCAGTCCAGGAGGTAGAGGTCGACGACGAGCCAGAACCGGAGACCGTAGCCGATTTTGATGCTGAACTCGAGGCGGAAGAGGCGCTCGACATGGAAGCGGAAGATATTCCGGCCGAAGGAGAACCTGAGGAATCTGAGACTGAGATCGAGCCGGATGCTTCTGAGCCTGACATTGAAACGGAAGATCCTGAAACCGAGATCGAGCCGGATGCCTCGGAGCCCGACATTGAAACGGAAGATCCTGAAGCCGAGATCGAGCCGGATGCCTCGGAGCCTGACATTGAAATGGAAGATCCTGAAACGGAGATCGAGCCGGATGCTCCTGAGGCTGAGACCGACATAGAGCAGAATGAGCCGGAATCGGAGCCAAAAGAGCAACCTGAGATGGCGGAAGAAGCGGAATCGGGCTCTGAAGAGCCAGAAAGTACTTCATAGGACGTTAATCCTGACTTGGAGCCCCTGAGGGGACTCTTTGGTAAAATCGAAACAGCAAATAGAACTCGAGGGAGATTAATTCTTGGCCGACAAGATGGAACGCTTCACACAGCGAGCCAGAAGGGTGCTCAGCCTAGCGCATGAAGAGGCTGAGCGCTTGCATCATAACTACATCGGCACCGAACATCTTCTGCTCGGATTGATCCGAGAAGAGGGTGGGATTGCCGGACGCGTATTGCGCGACCTCGGATTGGATCCGGCTCGGGTCAAGGAGATGGTCGAACGCCTGACGGGCGTCGGACGAAACCCCAGCAGCCGAATCGAATTAGCTCCTGGCACCGAGCAGGTGCTTCAAATGGGCATCGAAGAAGCCCGCCGCATGGGGCATCATTACATTGGAACCGAGCACCTCCTGCTGGGGATGGTTCGGCAGGGCGAAGGCGTGGGTATGGATGTGCTTCGAAGGCTCGGGATCACACCCGAGCAGATTCGCCGTCAGACTCGCCGGGCGCTGCAAGAAACCCCCACCCGCCACACCGGGCGGTCTTCCGGTCGAGAGCGCAAAGAGCAGCAAGTCAAGACCCCCATGATCGATCAGCTCGCCACTGACCTGACTGGAATGGCAGAAGAGTCCAAGCTGGACCCGGTGATCGGGCGTCAGATGGAGATCGAACGCGTCATCCAGATCCTGGCCAGGCGAACGAAGAATAATCCCGCGTTGATCGGTGATCCGGGTGTAGGAAAAACAGCCATCGCCGAGGGGCTCGCCCAGCGGATTGTCTCCGGTGAGACACCTGAGCCGCTTTTGGGCAAACGTGTGCTGCAGTTGGACGTTGGCTCGCTTGTTGCGGGAACCATGTATCGTGGCCAGTTCGAGGAACGGCTCAAGCGGGTGATCGATGAATTGAAATCATCCGGGGCGATTTTATTTATCGACGAAGTTCACATGCTGGTCGGCGCAGGCTCTGCGGGGTCCTCCGTGGATGCCGCCAACATATTGAAGCCGGCGCTATCGCGTGGCGAGCTGCAGGTGATTGGGGCGACGACCCAGGATGAGTATCGGAAGTACATTGAGAGCGATTCTGCGCTCGAGCGTCGCTTCCAGCCAGTCTTTGTCGATGAGCCCTCTGTTGAGGAGACAATCGAAATTCTGCGCGGCATCCGGGCGCCGTATGAGAACCATCACAAGCTGATTATTACCGATGAAGCGTTGGAGGCCGCAACTCACCTCTCCGACAGATACGTGCCAGATCGCTTTTTGCCCGACAAGGCTATCGACCTTATCGACGAATCATCCTCCCGAGTGCGGATGTATAAGAGCCCCGCCGCGCGCGAGATGCAAGAGGTCACACGGGAGCTGCGTGAAACGCGGGATGCCCACAAGGGCGCCATGGAAGAAGCACGCTACGATGACGCTCAGGAATTGATGGATCATGAGGAGGAGCTGGAAGAAAAAATGGCCCAGCTGCGGGTTGGTTGGGAGCGCAATGAGGACAGCCCCAAGGTAACCGCCGAGGATATTGCCGAAGTGGTATCCATGTGGACCGGCATCCCGGTCATGCAGATCGCCCAAGAAGAATCAGAGCGCTTGTTGCAAATGGAAGACGCACTCCACGAGCGGATCATTGGCCAAGACGAAGCCATTGAGGCCATCTCCAAGGCAGTACGCAGAGCGCGTGCCGGGCTGAAGGATCCAAAACGCCCGGTCGGATCCTTTATCTTCCTTGGCCCAACCGGAGTTGGAAAGACAGAATTGACGAAAGCGCTGGCTGAGTTCTTGTTCGGCAGCGAAGATGCACTGGTTCAAATCGATATGTCGGAGTTTATGGAGCGCCACTCGGTCAGCCGCCTGGTGGGTGCTCCTCCGGGTTATGTTGGATATGAAGACGCGGGTCAGCTGACGGAAGCCATTCGAAGGCGACCTTATTCCATTATTGTGTTTGACGAGATTGAAAAGGCGCACAACGAAGCCCACAACATGCTGCTGCAGATCATGGAAGAGGGCCAGCTGACCGATGCCAAAGGGCGGAAGGTGGATTTTCGGCACGCCCTGATCGTGATGACTTCGAACCTAGGTGCGGAGCTGATCATGAACCAGACCAGGTTGGGTTTTGCGACTGAGCTCGATGAGGACGTGGAGGAACGGCAGGCATATGATGAAATGCACCGGCGCCTAACCGAACAGTTGAAGAAGGAATTTCGGCCCGAGTTCATCAACCGCGTCGATTCCGTGATTGTTTTCCATGCGCTGACCATAGAGCAGATAAAAGCGATCGTGGACCTGGAGCTGGCGAAAGTAGCGCTGCGGCTTGAGGATCACAACTTGAAGCTGCGTTCGACAGAAGAAGCGCGTGAGCTCCTGGCCGAACTGGGTTATGAGCCTGAGATGGGCGCCCGCCCGCTCAGACGAGTAATTCAGGCCAAGGTCGAAGATGTATTGTCGGATGCGGTGTTGACCGGCGAATTCCAGGATGGCGACATTGTGCTAGTGGACGTATCCGATGGCGAGCTGAATCTTACGCACGGCACCCCGGAAATTGAAGAGGAAGAAGAGGCGCTCGCACCAGGCTAGCGGTATTGCACCTACGCCATCGTGGCCTGCAGCAGCTCGATAGCTTCCCGTTCGATACTGGAAATATTCATCACGTGTTCGGCGAGCCCGTCTCGCATGCTTGCAACTTCCTGTTTCGACATCGGAAAATCAGCCGCAGCTAGCGAGTAGATTTCAGACAATCGCGCCTCTGCCTTCAACATCTCATCGCGCGCGCTTCCACCTCGTTCGACAAAGAGATCATGCTTCAATAACAGCAGCTCCTTGGCTTCCCTCAGAAGCGGGACGTTATCGGGAAGCAGTGCCTCTGACAGGTTGAGCCAGGCCTCGCTGCTTGCTCTGAACAGCTTGCCCGCCCCTTTGAGCCCCGGTTTCTTGAGGATTAACGCAGCCTCATCCAGGAAATTGGCATACAGGTTTCGATCGTCAACCTGGTTGGAAGGGAATGTACGCGCCCATCCGAACGCGCCGGGCTGATAACCAAAACCAGCAATGGCGGCATACATTCTGCTGCCTGGAGCCAGCATCCGTTCCCAGCCTTGCTTGTTGCGGCTGTTGGTCAGCATCTTGGCCCACTTCTCATAGGCCGCGAATCCAAAGTTATCGCGCCCTCCCTTAGGGGGCGCTTCGGTGTAGAGCGCAATGCACTGCCAGATTCCTTTATGTATGGCGCCGTGCAGCTTGCTCAGATCGGGTGCGCTCAGCGCCAGCACGCGGTATTTGTCCTTCTTAACGCGAGCCCGAGCGGTCGCCAATTCCGCCTCTGTGATCTGGAGCGACCGGCTCGATCGGTCCGCGATGCGGACTTCTCCATCCACGTACGCGTGGACGACGATGGGGAACATGGCCCAATTCTGCTCGTCATACGAGAGGGCGTTGTACGGCAGGCCAAACACATCTGCCCAAACGATGGCCGGGCGACCGCCCTCGAGCACATCGATCAGATTACGAACGCCCTTTTTGGGATCGGCGGTATGGAAGAGATCCTGCGGAATCGCCAGTCGCTCCAATAGCGTATCGAGCGGATCGAATGTGTTTCGGGAAAGTAAGGAAACAAAAGGGTCGAGCCCCTTATAATCGAAGATGAAATACCCAAATGCGACGCCCCCGCTGATGCCCATCAACATGGCTTCTGAGATCGGCTGCCCGGTTTCGGGAATTTCATTCCCCTGATATGCCAGTACATTGTGAACAGATCCAGTTTCCCAATGCCGGCCTTTGAACTGTGCGTAATCTGCTAGGTTTGCCATATCGTTTATCCTCCGCACCCTCATTATAGAGAAGCTGCATGTCGGATTGGAAAAATAGAGACATAGTCTCGACTTCTCGCTCGGAGAAGTTCCTCCAGCCCCCTGCTCTGAGACTTTCATAACCGAAATTATTGCGAGGCAAACTTGGCTGTCATTACCGAAGTTGGAGGGGGTGCAACCTGGGTCAATAAACTTTCCGGAGGTCTTCCGTAAGGAGCTCGGCTTTCTTCACGCGGCAGCCCCGGGAATTAGGGCTGCCTTTATGGTTATCAGCACAGAAATCC
>CAYZXF010000319.1:0-1554 GCA_964482355.1 uncultured Anaerolineaceae bacterium
GGCGATACTCACCTAGGTGGTGATGACTGGGATCAGCGGATCCTGAATTGGATCGCAGACGAGTTCAAGAAGGATCAGGGAATTGAGCTGAGGGACGATCGACAGGCCCTCCAGCGGCTGCGCGAAGCGGCCGAGAAAGCCAAGATCGAACTCACATCGGTGACTGAGACCGACATCAATCTGCCCTATGTTTCGGCGGACGCATCCGGTCCCAAGCACCTTCAGATGAAGCTGACCCGCGCCAAGTTTGAACAGATGTCCGACGATCTCCTTAGCCGCATCAAAGGACCGTTCCAATCTGTGCTGAAAGATGGTGGCATGCAGGCCAGCGAGGTAGATGAGATCGTGCTCGTCGGTGGAGCGACCCGAATGCCGATGGTGCAGGATCTTGTGCGCGAGCTGACCGGTAAGGAGCCGCACAAGGGCGTGAACCCGGACGAAGTTGTAGCCATGGGCGCCGCCATTCAGGCCGGCGTGTTGGCCGGAGACGTCAAAGACGTGCTGCTGCTCGACGTGACCCCACTTTCGTTAGGTGTGGAAACGCTTGGCAGCGTGATGACAAACTTGATCGAACGCAACACCACGATCCCAATCAAGAAGCAGGAGACCTTCTCAACCGCCGAGGAAAGCCAGACTGCTGTAGACATCCACGTGCTGCAAGGCGAGCGGTCGATGGCTTCCGACAACAATTCTCTCGGACGGTTCCGGCTGGACGGCATCCCCGCAGCGCCGCGCGGGATTCCGCAGATCGAGGTGACTTTCGACATAGACGCCAATGGGATCCTGAACGTGAAGGCAAAGGACAAGGCCACCGGCAAAGAGCAGTCGGTCACCATCACCGCTTCGACGAACCTGGACAAGGGCGATGTAGAGCGAATGGTTGAGGAAGCAAAGTCCAACGAGGCTGAAGATCAGAAACGGAAGGAAATTGCTGACGTTCGCAATACCGCCGATAGCCTGGCCTACCAGACTGAAAAGACGCTAAACGAGCTAGGGGATAAGGTCCCCGAGAGTGATCGCGAGAGCATCGATGGCAAGGTCAAGGAACTACGCGAGGCGCTCGAGGGCGACGACCTGGATCGCATCAAGCAGCTGACCGAAGAGGTCCAGCAGGCGAGCTACGCGCTCAGCCAGCAGCTTTATGCGCAGGAAGCCGAAGGCGATGAATCCCAGCCTCAGCCGGAAGCTCAAGCTGACGGTGAAGGTACTCCCCCGCCAAGCGGCGAGGAAGAGGGCGACGTCGTCGAGGGTGAGTTCCGCGAGGCCTAGGCCAACAAACCTAACCAACAATGAAGGGCCGTCTGATCCAGACGGCCCTTTTGCTTTGGCCAAGGCGTCGAAATCAGGCTGAAATGCGAGAGCTATAATTAGGCCGCCTCAGGAAGAATCGTCATGACCCAGACCATAAGCGCAGAAGATCTGGAATCCGCGGTGGAGACCGCGCTCTGGAATTATTCTCCCATTCGCGGATCGCTATCCGATCTGCATGTCACGGTGTCTCCAGACGGAAGGGTTGAGGTATCCGGGCCTGTGCGCGCCGGGTTGATCAAGGAT
>CAYZXF010000320.1:0-26324 GCA_964482355.1 uncultured Anaerolineaceae bacterium
GCGGAAAAATCCGGAGCCGTTCTGCTTCCGACCACCTATTTGCCCATCACCGCTTTGCCGCATCCACAATCCATTCCGTTTCGCACCGATGTGGTGCGTGGCTCGTGGGAGGATCTGCTGCTTGGCCTCGGAACCGCCGGGTTTCGGCTTGTGTGCTTGATTAGCGGGCATTACGCGCAGGGCCACGAAATCGTTCTGGCAGAAGTTGCCCAGCAAGTCACCCGCGATCAAGGCCTTCTGGTGCTGGCAGGTACCCCGCTTGCTTTGCTCGAAGATCCGGATTTACTGGATCATGCAGGCCTCTGGGAAACCTCCCAACTGCTCGCATCCCGACCCGATCTGGTGGATCTGAAAGCGCTGCCTCCCGACTCGGATCTGTTAGCACGTGATGTGGCCGTTCTCGGACCGGACCCACGCTCCGCGACCGAAGCCAAAGGCCGCGAAATATTAGGCCAGGCGCTTGAAACCTGGTCAGGCTGGATCGAACGCTTGCTCGAAGAGGACGATCCGCAGCCCCTGTATGATCTCTATACTGAGCGCCGCTCAAGCTACCAGGGCTATGTCGACCAGTATTACGACGGCTCCTGGGAGAAGGCGCTCGAGAGTTGGTGGGCTGAACACACAGGCTGAGCGGGCGCTAGCCGACGATCTCCCGCATCGCCTCCACGACCGCCTCGTTCTCCTGCTCATTATTGTAAAAGTATGGCGAGATGCGAACCGCGCCCGGTCTCTTGTCTACGACGATTTTCCTATGGGCCAGCGCGCGGGTAATTCCCATAGGATCGTCGGCTTCCACGATCGTCATCCCCGCCTGCCGTTCGGGGTCATCGGGGATGCGCAGCTTGAAGCCACGCTCGCGAAGACGCGCGACCAAATCCTGGTTTAGTTCTGCAGTTCGCTGTCGTAAATTATCGGCGCCTATCTCATTGATGATCTGCAAGCCCGCGTTGCCCGCATAAACCGCGCTCACAGCGGGGGTCCCTGCCTCAAACCTGCGCGCATCCTGGTGGAATTCCAAACGATGCGGGTCAAAGTTGAATTGATGCGCGTGGCTGAACCAACCCGTGATGCTGGGTTGAAGCTCAGGGATGCGATCACGGTTGACGTACATATAGGCGATGCCTGGGCCCCCGATCAGCCACTTCAATCCACCTGTGATGAGAATGTCGACTCCGGCTGCCTTCACATCGATGGGAACCTGACCGGTCCCCTGATAATCGTCGATCAGCAACAGCGCGCCATTGCGATGGGCGATCTCCGCCAATGCCTTCACGTCCTGGATATAGCCGGTGGTGAAGTACACACGACTGGTCGCGATCAGCGCCGTCTGGGAATCAATTGCGCTCTCGAAAGTTCCGATGGGTATATGGACCGCGTCCACCGCATCTAGGATGACGGTTTCCACTTCCTGCTTTGCCAGCCAATGGTAGGTAAGGGTAGGGAAATCGAGCTCGCAGCATACGACCTTCGATCGGGTTGAAAAATCGATACTGGAACTGATCGCGCCCAAGCCTGTTGAAACGTTTGGCAGGATCGCGATTTCATCTTCCGAAGCCCCTACGAGTCGCGCAAACTCAGCCCTGGTTGCGGTCACTTCGTCCAGCCAGTGCGCGTACCAGGCCGAGGCCCCTAGCTCGGTCCACAGGTCGAGGAAGGTGTTTACTGCGGCGCGCGATCGACGCGAGAGCTGACCGAGCGATACTGTGTTCAGGTAGGTTCGCTTCTCAAGCCCTGGAAATTCTGCCCGCCATGCGGCCCAATCGATACTCACTGTGGCTCCTCAAACTGCATCCGCGTTCGGACGTCCCACAGGTCCTCAAAAATTCGCGGCCGCATCTGGGGTCATCTTTCCATCGAGCGGGCACTTGCATAAAGTTTGGCGCTCGGAAGCTGAGCTAGGTCGGTATTGCATTCTTGGGTGCGATCCGGTCCGACCTACTCGACGGTCACGCTCTTTGCCAGGTTGCGGGGCTGATCCACATCTGCGCCTCGCAGTACAGCGATGTGATAGGCCAGGAGCTGCAGTGGAATTATGGTCGTAACCGGATTGAGCAACCAGGGCGTTTCAGGAACCCACAGGATGTGATCTGCGATCTCTGGCATCAGTTCGTCTCCGTCGGTAGCTACCGCAATCACCACCCCACCTCTGGCTTTGGTCTGCTCCACCTGGCTGACGGTCTTCTCGTACCACGGATCTTGAGGGCTAATAGAAACCACCGGCATCTCATCGTCGATCAGCGCGATCGGGCCGTGCTTCATCTCACCCGCCGGATACCCCTCGGCGTGAATATAAGAGATCTCCTTTAGCTTCAGGGCTCCTTCGTAGGCAGTTGGCATATTGATACCGCGTCCCAGATACAGGCAGTGCTCCATGTCCTTCAGCTCTCGGGCGATTTTCTCCGCCTGATCGGCTCGATCCAAGCACTGTCCCACCAGGTCCGGCACCCGGCGCAAAACCGAGACCAGTCGCCGGCGCTCTCCTTCTTCGACTGTCCCTCTGAGCTCAGCCAGGAGCACGGCCAACATGTACAGGTCCACCAGAGGCGCGGTGTAGGCCTTGGTTGACGCCACACCGATTTCCGGACCGGCGTGCATGCCGATATATCCATCGGCGACGCGCATGGCCTGAGAGCCGATCACATTCACGATGCTCCAAATTGTGGCGCCTCGCTTACGCCCTTCCTCGATGGCAGCCAGCGTATCTGCGGTCTCTCCTGACTGGCTAATGGCCAAAACAATGGTGCCTTCATCTACCAGAGGCTCTCGATACCGAAACTCGGAGGCGATATCCACTTCGACCGGAATTCGCGCCAGGCGTTCGATCAAGATCTTGCCCACCATGCCGGCGTGGGCCGCGGTCCCGCAAGCCGTGATGATGATCTTGCGAATATTACTGGCCGACTGCTGGTCGAGGTCCAGGTTCTCGAACCGCACGTGACCGGCCTCAAAATCTGCCCTGCCCCCGATCGTATCGGTGAGCGATCGCACCTGCTCGTAAATCTCCTTGAGCATGAAGTGCTTGTATTCGCCTTTTGCCGCAGATACCGGGTCCCACGGAACGGTATGAAGCTCCAGCTCGACCGGCTCTCCGTCCAGCGTATAGGCTTCGAAACCGTCTTCGGTGACGACCGCCATTTGACCCGATTCGAGGAAAGCCATGGTCCGGGTGTGTTCGAGAATCGCGGGAATATCAGATGCTATGTACATCTCTCCTTCTCCCACGCCGATCACCACCCCGCCCGCATTGCCGATGCGCGCGGCCACGATCTTGTCCGGCTCCTTTGGGGAAAGGAGCACGATTCCGTGCGCACCGCGCAGGTGCCCCAGCGCCTTACGCGTGGCCTCCGCAATTCCTCCGTCCAATGATAGGTAGCGCTCAACAAGCTGCGCGATCACTTCTGTATCGGTATCCGAACTGAACTCGACCCCTTCCGCCAAGAGTTCCTCCCGAAGTGGCAGGAAGTTTTCAACGATCCCGTTGTGAACGAGCACCACCTCCCCGGATTCGCTGGTGTGTGGGTGTGCGTTGCGCGCGCTGGGCTCGCCGTGTGTGGCCCAGCGAGTGTGTCCGATACCGATAGTTCCTGTTACTGGGGATTTGGCCAGGAGCTCTCCTAGCCGCTCAATCTTTCCTGCGTCGCGCCGGATCTCCACCTCACCATCATGAACCACTGCAAGGCCTGCCGAGTCGTAGCCACGGTACTCCAGGCGTTTGAGACCGTCATAGATTATGGGAGTCGCATTACGCGAGCCGACATAGCCGACGATTCCGCACATCGATTTTCTCCTAACTTAGTGGACAATCTGATGCCACGAGCTGAGGTTTGGCCGCGACGTTACCGCCACAGCATTGTTCTCAGGTACCGTATGGAGAAAGGCTGCGGGCGGTGGTACGCCCGGAGGGCATCCGCTGATCTTTCGATTTTCCCGGTCCGGCGGTGGAGAGCCGCCGGTTTGTTCCGGTTAGCCCCGCCACGCGGCGGGGAACCCTCTCCCTCGTCACCCTTTACAGGGCCTTGCGCTTACCTTTCCAGCAGTGCTTCGTAGCTCCCTTTCACCTTCCTTCCGCGGCCCGGATTCCGGTCCAGTACGGTTGGGCCGACATTATACTCGTTAAGCATTTTGAAGGTCCGTGGCAGGCCGTCAGCTTACGGCAGCGCTGCAGATCCGAGCAAAAATAGATTTTCTTGGCGAACGGTTCCCGCACACCTCACAGCATCTCGATAGTATCGGTCGTGGCGCGGCTCAAATCCGAATACACCCCCCGCCGCTCCTCCGGGAGCATACCGGCCAGGACGTACATCGCCTCGTCGGTCATGGTCCGCAGGCGATCCCGATTGCGCTGAACTTCGAGCTCCTTGTACCGAAATGGTTGCCCCAATCGGACTGTGATTGTGGCCAGATCCTTTTTTCCGATAATCAGCTTGGGGTAGCCTTTGGTGCCCTCAATAGCAACCGGAACGATTGGGGCACCACTCTTTAATGCCAGATATGCCAATCCGGACTTTGCGCGCTGCAGGCTGGGATGGCGGGTGCCTTCAGGCGCTACTAAGAGCACCTCACCCGCTTCAAGTACCGCCAACGACATGCGAAGAGCTTCGCGATCCACCTGGTTACGCCGAATCGGAATTACATCCCACATCCGAGGAAATATTCCCCAGCCCGGGATGCCTCCGACGTCGTGACGTGCCAATGGAACCGCGTTCCTGGGAAGCACGCTCAAGACTACGATTGGATCGATAAAACCGATGTGATTGAATATCACAATCGCCGAGCCCTGCGCGGGAAGGAGATCGAGATTTTCTGCTCTGCCGAATTTGGCCAGCAGCCGATACCCCACCTGGTGGATCAACCATCGGAGAACTTTCCGCCTGGCTTCCAGGCGCTGGTGATTGTAGGTCAACTATCCCTCAATCAGCTCCAATGCCCGCTCCGTCGTTTCATCAACGCTTAGAACCGTTGTATCGATAATCACTGCATCATCCGCTGGATGCAGCGGTGCGACATCACGACTGGAGTCGATTCGATCGCGGATCCGCATGGATTCCAGGATCTCATCGTAATCCACCTCTTCCCCGCGAGCTCGCCGTTCCTCATATCGACGACGGGCGCGCGCCTCAACCGACGCATCGAGATACAGCTTCATATCGGCTTCGGGAAGCACTACCGTGCCGATATCCCGGCCAACCATGATCACGTCACCTCGCTTGCCGATCTCACGCTGTCTCTCTGTCATGGCACGCCTCACTCCGGAGTAGGCAGAGATCTCGGAGACATTGGCATCCACCTCTTCTGAACGGATTTCCCAGGTTACGTCCTCTCCATTCACGACAACATCGAATTGGCGTCCGTCAGTTTGGGATGGAGGGCGCACATCGATGGAGATCTCGGACGCTAGCTCGGTAATGCGTTTTTCATCGCTTGGGGGGAACCCCGCTCGCAAGCCGGCAAGCGTCACGGCTCGGTACATGACACCTGTATCAAAGTAGAGGTACCCGAACCGGCTTGCCAGGCGTTCGGCCAAGGTCGATTTTCCGGAGGCAGCCGGCCCGTCGATGGCGATGATGCGTATCCCCTCAGGATTCAGACTCAACCGGTCCCAATTCCTCGACGCCTGCAACGTCCTTTCGGACCAGTAGGACCCAGCGATCAGGCACGGTAGGCGATTCTCTAATTACCAGCCAACTTATCAAATTAGGCGGCAGCCCGCCAACCCATCCCCAACTTTCTCCAATCGTGACCGACTGACCAAGATATTCTCCCGGTAGCGGCGCTCCCTCGCGAACAAGAATAATAGCGGGATTTTCCGGGCCTTCATGCGTAGGGAAATTGCGTGTCGCCCAGGCCAGGGCCGGTGATGGCTGATCGCGCGTCTCAATCGGAAGTGCATCCGACCGGCCTGTTTCCGCCCGGGAGAGAGTACTCAGCGACTCGCGCAGATCGTTCAAACCCAGGGTGCTAGCTTGCGGCCGGTACAGCTCGCGGGCGCTAGGCTCGCCGAAATTTAGCGCAGCTCCAGCCGAAATGCCGGCGCCGAGAAGAACTAAAATTGCCGCCGCACCAGCGATGGGGATCGCCACATCTCTGGACCATCCAACCGCCAGCAGAATCAAGGCCAGAATGGCAAGGCTAATCCCCATGCCAGCAGCTGCGAACTGGGTTGAAAGCCCGAGGAAGGATTGAAGCGATTCCGGTCCGCTTACTCCTGCACGAAGTTGCAGGTATGCAAACGCCATAAGCGCCACAATCGCGCCTGTGAAACCCAGCGCCAGCCAGGTATTTTCGGGCTGGAATATTTTGTTGAGTAAATTTTTAATCACAACGGCAGCCAATACGGTCAGCGGAAGCACCAACCATACGACGTCAGCTGGTTGGCGCCCCTGATAGAGAACCAGCACAACAACCGCGCCGACGGACCAACTTGCGAAAAACGTCAGCAGGGAGCTTCCATTCCGGAACCGGTCGATCACTCCTGCGGTTCCGGCCGCAAAAACCAGCGGCTCATATGCGAAGAGCACGAGTAAAAGTGTGATGGCCGGGATTCCGCTGCCCTGAAACCAGCCTTTGACCCATACGCCAAGGCCTTCGAAGACTCCCTGCAGCGAATCGGGGAAGAACCCCGCTCCTGTAGCTGCGAACAATGCGACCACCCCACCTGCGACGAGGCCTCTGCGCCAGGCTAGAGACCTCGGAATGGGGAAAACTAGAGCTCGCTCTGAATCGCGTCTCTTCCGGCTCCTTTGAATAAGTGCAAACACTCCAGCCCCCACTCCGAGGCTTGCCAGTCCCGTCAGCGCGGCTGGGCCCGAAACGAGAGCCAGTCCGAGCAAAGCGCCGGCCCACTCGACTCGCCCACTGATCAAGAAAAAAAGGCCGGCGGTTATGCCAAGGGCCGCCAGAGTCGTACCGTCTGCGGTCCGGGAAGCGGTCCACAGTACCGGTGAAATCGTCAGCAGGAGCGCGCTCAAGAATGCTGCCCCGCGCCCGATCTGGCTCCTCAACAAGAGTGGAGTCAAGACCAGCAGCACACCGGCAAGAGCAGGTGCCCAACGCGCAGCAGCATCACTCTCTCCGCTGAACGTAAACGCCAGGCTGGTAAATGCCTGATGGACCGGGGATTCGGATGGTGTTTCAACCTGTCTGCTTGCAGCCAAGGCATGTTCTGCTTCGCGATCGGTCAGGGGGTACATATCTAGCTTGGCGAACCGCAGCCATAGCGCGAGCAGCACGACCAGGCCATAGAGCAATACCTCCAACGAGAGCGAGGCTTGACCCTCCGTCGTCTCAGTCGACTGCGAGGTGGCTTTCGTCAACCTGCTGACCCCCTCGAATAGATTCGCACTACCCCATTGTCATAGATCTTATTCATAAAGGTCTCAAACTTACCTTCGTCCAATCGGACGTACGTTGAGAGCTCCAGCGGGCCGACGTAGACGTATTGAATTTCATACCTATCAAGCAGCTCGGCAGCTTCTTCCCAACTGGTCGTCTCATACAGCCGCTGAATGTCGCCCTGGCGCGATCCCTGTAGATCGGCGTTCCCGCGCCACTGCACTTCATGTCCACCCCACCCCAAAACCGTGGGAAGGCCGGTATGGGTCGATACACGTGCGTATTGACTGTAGCTGCCGCCGATGGCCTCCGCAATGACGCCCGCTGGCAGGCCTTCGTTGATCCATTGGATGGCATCGTAATCTCCCGCGCTTTGGCGAGCAAGGTAGGCGCTTCCATCCAACGTTCGCCCGCCCGGAGGATTAAAACCGCTGGTCTTGGTGATGGTCGCGAGCACCGGATAGACAAGGCCCAGTATCAGAGGCACAAAGACCAAGACCTTGGCAACCTCCGGCAGCCTGAATTTGGCAGGCCAGAGCTCCACGCATGCGAATGCGGCCGCCAAGCCCCAAAGGATCCAGGCTGAAAAGTAAAACTTAAACACAGTGTTCATTCGAGTGCCAAACAAATCTCTTAGATAGACGAAATCTGGCGCAAGCACGAGCAGCGCCCCGATGCCGATCAGAAGGATCGTGAAGGGCCAGACGCTGTTCGATTTCTCATCCTCCGGACTCTTGTCCGCCGTCGCCAGCAGCCAGGCGCTCACTCCCAAAATGAGGCCAAGCACCAATGCGGTCCCCGAAAACAACAACCGGCGCAAAAGCCCCTCTTCCATCGCAGCGCGCAGTCCTTCTTGTAACGTACTCTCGGATACGCCCAGACCGCGCAGCGCTTCCTCGAGAAGGACCGGGTTTCCAGCCAGCGTCAGATAGTTGGTAATGCCAAACAGGATCGCTACGATAAGTAACAGAAGCGGGATGCCAAGCCCCACCTTCCAGATCAGATCCCGGCGCCCGGTTCTTCCCCATCCTCGCCAAATCAGCCATACAACAATCGGGACCAGAGAGACGCCAAACATCACCCCAAACTGCTGAATCTTGGTGGGGAACATCACATTGGCCACCACTCCAGCGGCCTGGGAGGCAAAGCTTGGGTACCAAGGCAAAAACAGCAAAATGGCTGCGGCTCCTACCGAGAGCCCGGTGGTTAGGATCCTGGGTGCCCACACCTTGAATTGCTCTCGCCGGCTACCCCACGCTAAGACTCCCAGGAGCAGCGCCAGATAGATCGGCGAATCCCAGGTGTTCAGGAAGGCCAGGCTGCCGAACAGGAAAGCGGCAAAGGCAAACTCCTCCCGCCGCAAGGAGATCGGCAAGACTCCGATCAACACGAGCAGGAACACGGAAACCAGGGCAAGTCCTGCTACTGCGATGAGCACCTCGACCGAGGCGCGCTGGACGGCCTCTAAGACCGATAAACCATCGGCACCCGTCACCCCCAGGATGCCCCGCAGCAAAATTGCGGAGAGAACGATCGCGCCGACCACCCAGGCGATCCGCACCAGGCGGTCGCGCGATAAGCCGGTTTGCGTAAGCCGTGTCTCCCCGCCTCCGCCGCGTAGAAATATTTGCAAGGCGAAAGCGACGCTCATCAGTGCATAAGGAATCGACAAAAGGTGTGGATGGTTGTCGGCTAGCAGGAAGGAAAAGAACGGAAACTCATCGATAACTTCGATGTCGGCTCCGGCCAAATTCACATCTCGTACCACGCGCGAGGCGCGCCACCACCAGAGGTGACGATCCGGGATCCATCTCGGCTCCGAGATGGGTGGCTCCGTTAGCTGTTTGATGTCGAGCCATTGCCAAAAGCTCGACTGCATCCCTCCGTCAGGAAGCTGCTGCCAGAAAAGATGCCTTGAATGCAGCACATCCAGGAATCCTTCGAGATTTCCGGCCACCAGCACAAACAGCGGTGCGAGCAGGGGAACAAGCAGATGCGGCTTTCGACCCCTCGCGGTCAGCAGGTTGTATAAAATCGAATAGCTGGCCACAGCAACCATCGCGAACCATAGTGCATTTGTCAGGTTAAATGAGACCGCCGCGGAAGAACCGGTCAGCTGAGTGATCAGCGCGATGATCACATACCCAAAGTAGTAGTATGAGATACCGTACCCAGAGAGCCAGGGATCCAACGGAGGGAATGATTCGGATCGAAGGATTCCATTGAGGAATGCCAGCTCCATAGGTTTTTCCGTAAACTGGATTTCGGGGTTATTAGCACGGACGAAAGCCCAGACCAAATAGCTCACGCCAAAGAGCACTTCCATGCTGATCAAGGTCCGGCGATTGTCTTTGATCCAAGCTGTGATTTCCTGCCGTTTCCCGCGGGCGGCCCAGTAGCTCAATCCGCCAAGTACCAGGACCCCGCCGACGGCCCCGCCAAGGTTGTTCGGGATCAAGTCTACGCTTGCTCCAAGCCAGAGCACATAGCTGGCCGCCAGCATGCCGAGCGGACGCGCGAATGCCCAGCCTCGATCCGGAAGACGGTGAAAGATGCGGTAGGTTAGGGGAAAGGCCAGCAAGCCCAGCAGGCTGGCGACCAGCCACCAGGCAACGATCAAGTCAAGACCTCGTAGATGATGGTGGAACCATTGCGATAAACCGCGCGCAGGATACCGAGCGATTCCATGGCCTCAAATTTTTCGAGCCCGCCCGTGGGGCAGGCGAGCGCCGAGCCCAGCGCCTCACATTGGCTGGCGGGTACATCGAGCGTTCGCTGGCCCACCAGCCTGCCTGCCATGTCGCAGGTGACCCGCCCTCCCCCGTCAACTGGCTGACACTTGTCAAAGTTCCCATAATAGAGCAGCTCCAGCTCGCCCACCACAACGTATCGCACGTTATAGCGGGAGAGAAAATCGATCGCTTCAGAGGGGGAGGTTGTCAGATAGAAACTAGAAATATCTTCTGCACGCGTAGATACATCGAGCGCCTCTACTGCTGCTCGCTGCTGACGTTGATGCCAATTCCATCCGAGCACCGCCGGCAATCCCGTGTAGATCGAATAGCGCGAGCCCCATCGGTATTCGGGAATTTGCGCCTCAACGATCACCGGCGATCCTTGCACATTTTCCTGCATCCATTTAATGGCATCGTAGTCCCCGGCCAGGCTAATCTGCTGCCCGAGATCATCATAGACGGCCTCCTTCATGAAGGCCATGCCGTCCAGCGAAATGGGAGTCAGCGGAGTCATGCGATCACGGACCTTAGCGAAGGTAGCAGTGAGCGGATATAGCACGGCGCCGAACAATGCGACAGCAAACACCGCGCTCCACGCCCAGCGCGCGCGCTGGCCCCAAGCCGGTAAATCAGCCAGCAGCCAAACCAACGCCGCGCTGCCAGCCAGGGCAAACAATGTCCAAACCTGAAGGTAGAACTTGAAGACGGTATTCATGCGTCCAATGTCGCCGACCAAGACCACGGCCTCGACCAGGAAGGTCAGCGCGGCCGCGGTTCCCACCATCAGCAGCACGATGCGCTTCTCGATGGGCAAGTTACGGCGCAAGATCAGCCCGCCGCACCACAAGAGCACCAGCGCGACAATCGGAGTGATGCTGAAGCCGTCGGCGGTGAGAAATGCGACTGCAAAGGCGACCGCCAGGACCAGAGCTACCACGAGCCCAAAATAAGGTCGTATTCGGCTGATGGAAGAGAGCGGCGTGGCCGCCATCCAGCCGCGCGTTTCCCATGCCAGCCAGGGCAATAAGACGATCAGGAAAAGCCCATGAACCGTCAAGTAGCTATCGATCGTCGTGCGCGACCCCTGCCAGAGATCTGCCTGCGTATAGCCCACTCCATACGAGTTGTAGTAGGGTCGGAACAACAGATTGGCAAGCAGCAGGAGCACTCCGACACTGACCACCGATTCAATTGCAGCCCTGAGAGTGAAGCCTTGTTTACGGATGATTGGCGCGGCCGCAACAGCCAGCGCCCCCAGCGTCCAGTAGACCGGAAAATCCCAGGTGTTGGTTGGCGCCAGAACGCCGATTACTAGCGCGCCCATGCCCATCGCGAGAATGCGATCCACTAAGCGAAGCGCAATCCCTCTATCGGCTGCCAGCACCCATGAGATGGCCCAGGCCAAAGCCAGCACCGTCAACGGAAGATTGATCATATGCGCATGCAGATCGGCATATAAGAACGTAAAAAATGGAAACTCGGTTATGGGGCCTGTCTCACCCGGCGGCGCGGTGATTGCTCGGCTTGGATCCCAATACCAATGATGTAATCCGATGGGAAGCTGTTCCTGCTGAGACAGCACTCTGCCAAGGCCTATTGTGGCATCGACTACACCCAGCGAGGTGCCTTCGCTGCCGCGCGCACCGACCTCTGCCAGCGCGCCATAAATCAACTTCACCGTCCCCAAATTTCCAATTACGACCAGCGAAAGCGCCGCAGCTAAGCCCGCCACCTTGGGACTCATCGATCGCACCGAGTCGTATGTTTTCCCAAGACGCGCAACGAGATTGGTTCCGACCGTGTATGCGCCCAACGCAGTCATCGAAAATAAGGTGGGGATGACAAGGTTGTAAGCCACGGATGGCAGCAGCCCAAGCAATTTGATCGGAGTGCCCACCAGGACGAAACCGAAGTAGTAATAGTTGATATAGCCTCCTGCATACCAGGGGTCATACGGCGGGAAGGTCGTGCTGCGCAGCACCGCGTTCAGATAGGAGAAGTCCATCGGCTTCTCGCCACCCAGGAAGCGGTGCCACAGATCTGGGTTTCCGACACGTATCGCGAGGTCAAACAGGAAGAAACCCAGCGCAAGCGCTTCGATGAAGAGAATTTCCCGCCGTCGCTCTTTTAGGAAGGTGCGCAAGGCATCTCGGTCCCGCCAGGCCAGGACGCCAGAAACCACCGCCAACAGAACCACCATCAGCAATATCGTGCTCTGCGTGTACCGAAGCCCGATGCTCCCAGCCATCCAGCTGGCCCAGGCGACAAACAACAGCGCGACCAGCTTGCTGAGCGGATAGCCTCCATCGCGCAGACCGGGAAACGCGGTCCGTACCAGGGGAAATGCCAGCAGGCCGAGAACCGTAATCGTTAGCCACCAGGCGATGACTCCCAGTGGCTGGTAGCGGTTGATGAGACTGGCGCGGGAGAACAGTTCGGACCAGGTTCCTCCAGTTTGCTGGAGCTCAAGCTGCTCGTCGGTAAGCAGCAGATCCGGAGATACGGAGCCAATTTCATTTGGGGGAACATTCCGCACCCGAGAGACATCGACATTGCCAAGTTTGGCATTCACGATCGTCGAATCAAAATCTGCCTGCTTGGCAAAGATGAGCACCTTCGGGTGGTCGTAGACCGTAAAGGCCTCTTCCGCTAACTGGTCCTTGAATTCAAGCGGGCCGAGCCGGGGATTCTGTTCAAAGGTTGCAATCAGCTCGTAGCCGAGTTCTCCCTGGATCTCTCCAGGCTGGGCTTCAGCGGCGCAAACTTCGATCTCGACCCCGCTGGGACAGCCAAACAACGCGCGGTAGTAAGCCACAGTGAGCGGCCATCGCTGCGGGAGTCGACCAACAGACCCGTATTGGCGGCTTGACGTGATGATCAAATAGTCGCCGTCATTTAGCGAGGAGTCGATCCGCTCTAGCTTATCGGGTATCCCGTTGCCTTCTTTGTCTTCATCGTCCGCCCAATACAGCTCTTGATTGAGGCCTGTATACAGCCCGGAAAATCCATCGCGGCCCTCGATTCGCAAAGGTAACGCGTCGTCCCAACTGGTTTCCGTGACCAGCGTGGAACCTCGCAAGCTCAAACTTTGATCCAGGCCCGGCTCCAGCCGCAGCTGGTATTCCTTGTCAGCCTCGATCGTGACCGGACGGTCCAGCCGGACTTCGATGCTGCTCTCCCCATGAGCGGCCAGCTGCCCCTCAAACATGCCATTTGCTAGCTGGCCATTGTTGTCGCTGAGCACGATCGCTAGGGATGTTGGTTCTTCAGAGGATCCGCCCACGTAGGGGAGATATACCGAAGTCAATTCGCCATCGGAACGGCTGCGGAAGAATAATTCAGTTGAGTCGCCGGAATCGAGAACGAGTTCGCCCGGAACCGAAATCGGTTCAAAACGCGAATCGTCCAGCACCAGGTTGACCGGGCCGGGGATGTTCTGATAGATCCAGGCGGAGGCCTCGTAGCGCGTAAATGGCCGCGCGTAATTCGTGGCGAAGGCTACCGCGTAGGCCAGAGTCGCCACGACCACGAAGGCCCCTACCCCTCCCACAATCCATCTAAGGTTCAACCGGTCGCGAATTCGCAGATCTCCTGCCCGAGCCCACGCCTCCCAGAATGCCCACGAAGCCAGCAGCGCCAGGGTCGGATAGATCGGGAGTTGATACCGCATGGCGCTGGTAAATCCAGAGCCGCGCCATAGGAAGTAGGCTCCGGTCCAAACCAACGGAATAAGATGCCGCTGCCAATCTCCGCGAATTGCGCGGATCATTGCCCAGACCCACCCGGCCCAGGCCAGGATCCCGAGCGGGAGCCCCATCCCATAGGACACCAGGTTACGGAACGAAAAGAGAAGCGGAATTCGCTGAGCCCATTGCCAGGCAGGCGGGAAATCGGCTGCCCCAGAGGTGAGTGAATTTACCTGGCTGAGGCTGTCAATCCAGAGCGGATTGAGGCCAATTCCAACGAACGCATACGGTTGTAGGATTCGGAAAGTTATGAGGGAAACGCCGGCGGCCAGCACCAGCCGACCCAATTCGTGGGTCCAGGCGGGGCGCCGATCATAACCCCACAGACGAACGATAGAAGCAAGAACAATCACTCCAGCTAGCGGAACCGCGCTGATCTTTGAAGCCACCGCCATTCCAAGGGCCGCCCCAAAAAGCGCGTAGTGCAGCAAGCGGCCATGGTCCATCGCCAGGACGGCAAAATAAATACCGGCCAGGATGAAGGTGTTGGCAAAAGAATCCACGACAAAGAAGTGCGCATGCTGTATCAGCAAGACTGAGGTGGCGGTGAACGCCGCCGCCAGCACTCCCACTCGCCGACTATAGAGCCTGGCGCCTATGAGATAAATCAGGAAGACCGAGGTGACGTCGAAAATTGCGGAGGCTGCCCGGCCAACGATGTGGATCTGGTCGTAGCCGATCTGTTCGATGATTGGGCTGCCGGTCAAATCACCTAATCCATCGGCGAGCTGCTCGACTACCTCTCCCGCAATGTTCACTAAAAAGATGGGCAACGTGCCGTAAACAAAGAAGGTGTGTCCAACGTTGTTCGGGTTGAAGGTGGAGTTCGCCGTATCGAAGTATTGGCCTATCGATTGGGGAATCGATAGGCTGGTTTCAACCATCGTGAGGAAGCGCTCGTCGGGATGCATGTGGGTCTGGCGATCCCAGCCGATTCCAACCAGGCGCAGCGCAACCGCCAGCAACAGAACGCCAACCAGGATGATCTCAATGAAATAGCGTCGCCAGATAGGAGCAGACTCGGTGGTGGTCATGACTCTCCGGCGGATCCGAGCACCAGATACGTAATGAAATCTCTCCCCTCGACCGCTGCCGCGTGGCGATTTGTAATTCCGCCCGGGAATTTGGCGCGCAACCTTTCCAGCCCCACAACATCCGCGTGATGCAGCATAAAGAGCTGCGGGCTGTCCACTTCAACTAGCGCATCAATCTCATCGGGCCATAGAACAATGTCCAGCCCCGGACGTCCGGCCAACAGCGCCACCAGTCGCGAGTCCATCCAATGCGGGTAAGAAATCATATGGACGTCATCAAATGAGCCAACGGAGGTCGTGAAACTTGAGACGACCTCGGCCGCCTGGGCTGTGTTCCATGAATTTTGCCGCTGCTGGTCGCCATACTCACCGATCACATAGTCGTAATTGGTCACCGCCGCTATGAGGAACATGCCTCCAACCAGCCCTATTCCAATCCGTTTTCGCCATGGAATCTCAAAGGTTCGTTGCGACCAGCTCCAAATGGATGCCATTGCGATCCCGGCAATCGTAAATACAGGGATGATGGCTCCACCAGCCCTACTGGGATGCGGGTTTTCTCCTGGAAATGCCAAAGAGAGCACCGAGGGCAGCAGCAAAATTGGGATCGAGAGCACGAGAAACAGGTCGGTCCAGCTGCGGCTCTTTAGATAGCGCACAACGACCAGGACCAACCCGAAGTGGTACAGAGCGCCGGTGACCCAGTCGAGCGCCGGCCGACCCGGAAGCGACAGGATCCAGATCTGACCGAAATCCCAGGTAAACATTCGCAGCGCGTTCCACATATTTCCCAGAAAGAGTTCCAATGGCGCGCCAGGAAGGGGTCGTTCGACATCGGAGACGCGTGTCAAGGTCCTGAACAATACGTCGTCCTGTAAGTCGAAGGACACCCGCAGGAACGGCGCCGCTACTACGATAGCCATGAGCGCGGCTATTCCGACCCATACCAGCGACTGCTTGCGGTGGCCGCGCGATACACGATGTGCGAGGTAGAGCACCAGCGCCAAGCCGATGACAAGCGGTGTGATGCGAGCCGCGGTGTAACCATAGACACCGAGCCCAACCAGCATGCCGGTCAGCACAAAGTCGTTTTGCTTGCGGCTCTTGAAGCCGCGCACTAGTAAATAAAGCGCTGGCGCTAGCAGCAGTGGGAAAAACGGAAGGCGCATCCCAACTCGCCCTAGCAGATTGGGCCAATATGCTATTCCCGCCAGAGCCATCGTGGCTAAGCCGGTCCACTTCCCACCGACCTCTTTGCCAAACAAGTACATAAAGGGAAGCGTGAGAAGCCCAGCAAGGGCGGTGATGGTCTTCAGTGTTAGAAAGGAAAAGCTTGCGCCAAACCATTTGATGGCCGCCACCGTTGCATAAAACTGCATCGGCTCCCGACCCGCATTCCTAACAAAGAAAATGGAAGTCTGGCCATCGAGTATGTCCACGATGTCTAAATACTTCTCAGCATGATCGCTCCACATCTCGATGGGGACTTCGGCCAGGTGGGAAAAACGGAAATAAATGGTCAACCCAAATACGGCGAGCACCAGCAGACTCCATCCGTCCAGCCTGAGGCGCAGCTGTGGTTTTGCCGCGAATTTCCGGACCCGGTCGGGAAGATTCGCCCCGGGGAGTGTGCCCAACCAGAATGCCCGGCCGGTAAGGGCTACCGCCCCTCCCCAAAAGACCAAGGTGATCAATCGAAAAGTGTTATCAGCGGATGCGACATAGGCCAGGATGCCAAGGCCCAGTCCAGCCACTAACCAGCGTGGGTCAAACGTCGCCAATGCCGATTTGCTGCGGGCGCTCGGCGGCGCCACCTCACCAAAGTCACCGACCCATACCCCCCATCCGATAAGTCCCGCTGCCGCAAAATACAGACCGACGAAAAAAGGCGCATTATTGTGACTTGCCAAACCAATCTGTGCCACGATTGCCAGAAGGAGCGCTATGGGTACACGGATATGGGCTGCCTCAACCCGAATAGATGCACGTTCGGCTGAACTCTTGGCCTGGGCGGTTGGGGGTGGGATAGGCGCAGCGGGCTGGGTTCCGGGTTCCGGGATCGGAATCGGCTTTAATCGCACTAGCGAAATGAACCAGTCCAGCACTGTAGCTTCGGTTTCCACGCGCGGAATTTGAACTCCCTTTCGCCGTGAGTTCATCAACTGTCCTGCCGGGCCCGATTCGGATCAATGGGTGCCATTTTGGTCTCCGCTGAGCTTCGACAGTTCCGCTCGCGATCGATGGGCTTTAGATGGCTCCATTTTGAAGGCAAGATAAAAGGTATAAGTTCCCTGTGACGAAGGCGCTTCCAAATAGTATCGGCGGGTAAATTTCTCCGTCAACAGGAGATTCCACCTGCTCGGCACCAGGATCCAACGCCCTGTGAGCAAACGCGGAATTATGGTTGGTGCACCAAAGTAGTGTCCCCATTCCAGGGCCCGAAGAGCGGCTGGCGAGAAGTAACGCTCCGAACGTTCAATCTCTAAACCAGCGCCCTTGAACAGCAATTCCCAACCCGCTTCATCAAACAGATTCCACGTGCGGGACATGCGCATGAACCAATTGCGGTAGCCGCGCGAGAAGCGATCGAGCCGCACCCGGCTCAGAAAGCGAGGCACGCTGAGTTCCGAACGATAGCCTGGGTTAGGAACCGTGATTGCGAACGGCCCGCCAGGTTTGAGAACCCGACCAATTTCAGCCAGCACACCCGCCAGGTTGCTAACGTGTTCTAAAACCGAGTTGCTAATAGAGCTTGCAAAGCTGGCCTCTGCGAAGGGAAGCTGATCGCCGCTTGCCTGAACCAACAGGCGGTATGCGCCTCTACCCTTGGCTTCTCTAAGAGAGGCATGATCCGGATCGATCCCCACGTCGATCTTTTGCTCGTAGGTCACAGAAGCAAAATGGCCATCGCCGCAGCCGATATCGAGCACTGGCGGCGGAAGCGGCACATCGTGCATCAGGCGAGCCTCGACCGCGCGCAGCATGCCTCGAAAATATGGCAGCGCTGAGATTTGTGGCCAAAGAAAGTCTGTCATGAGGCCTCTGCCAGCAGCTCTTCGAAGAGCTGGAGGTAAGCAGCTGCAGTTTGTTGCGGTTCAAATTGAGCACGAATTTCACCCGAATCTTTTTGGAATGCCGAGGGATTTTCGAGCACGCTCAGGATGGTCTGGGCCAGAGCCTCCGAGTCTCCGATCGGCGAGATTTTCCCCATCCCGGTTTTGAGTACAGGCTGTCGAACTCCCGGAAGGTCCGAAGCTACAACCGGGGTTCCACAAATCATCGATTCGATTTGCACCAACCCAAAGCTTTCGGTGCTGTTGAGGCTGGGAAGCACGGTGACATCGCAGCTTTGAAAAAAGGCCGCCATTTCGCGCGGTGCGAGTACGCCCAAAAAGGTCCATTGCGAATTGAATTTGTTCAGCAGAGGGGCTAAGCGCGCCGCATATTCGGCCTCCCCGAGTACATTGATATGCTGGCCTGCAAACAATACATGCGCCTGCGGATGGCGCTCAAGAATCGTCGGCAAGGCCTGCAATAACATCTCCACACCCTTCTCGGCCGCGAGCCTTGAGGCCATTCCAATAATTGGTCCTGGCTTGATCTCATGCTCCGTACGGAACAACTCGAGCTCACCTTCCTTGATCGATGAAATTGCAACTGGAGGAGGGATCACTCGCACTTTGTCCAAATAGCGAGACAAGAAGGGTGAATTCTCAGCATAGTCATGGGTGTAGGCGACGATGCGGTCCGCGAGCGTGGCCGCGATTCGATTGGCCAATCCTACGGTCAGGTTCGCAGCCCGATTCACGATCCCGGCCGGCAATAGCAGGTCACAGTGATAAGTAAGGACCGTGGGACGCTTGGACAGGCGCCCGCGGATGGCCAGGCCAGCCGCATCGAATTGAGGCAGATGAAGGCTCAAGACCTCGTGGGATCGAACCAGCCGCGCGGCCTCGAGCCCGAATCGCGGCATCACGACGCCCTTGCTCAAACGGAAAGCCACAGGCACGCGATTTACCTCTACACCACCCAGGTTTTCATATTGTGGGAGAGCCGGGTCGTACTGGGATGTGAGCACTGTCACCGAGTGACCCAACTCGACCAGCGACTCTGCCAGGCGCTGCACATAAATCGTCAGCCCAGAGATGTGCGGTTGATAGTAGGTGAGGGCGGCGAGGATCCTCATCTATCGGCAGTCCGGTAAACGGTGCTACTCGGAAAATAAATGTGCATTCTCTGAAGCCCACTCGAAGAGCTTGGCGATACCCTCGCGAGGAGCGACCGAAGGCCGCCAATCGAAATCATGAGCTGCCTTGCGGATGTCGGAGATATAAACCATCTGGTCTCCGGGGCGCCAGTCACCACTGGCAACCGGGATTTGCTCTCCTGCTAGCTCTTCAAGTAACGGGCCGCACTCTTTCCATATCGATAGGCTGAAGTCTGCGCCGCCGCCCATGTTGTAAATTTGACCCTGGGTGCGATCGATCTGATTGATCGCACGTAGCATCCCATCGACCAAATCGTCGATGTACAGCAGATCTCGTACCTGCTTGCCGTCACCATAGATGGTCAGCGAATGCCGCTGAAGCCAGGCGATGATGAACCAGGCCACCCAACCTTGATCCTCAATTCCAAATTGGCGTGGTCCGTAAATGCAGGAATTGCGAAACACTAGCGTACGCATCCCATAAATCCGCTGGTAATCCCGGGTGTATTGATCGGCGGCTCCCTTGGAACATCCATAGGGCGAGTGAAAATCGAGTGGAGCGGTCTCCGGGATTCCATGGGGCAGCGCCGCATACCGATAGCGCGTTTCGTCCTCAACCACCTCAACCTCTTGCATCTCTCCATAGACCTTGTTGGTCGAGCTGTAAATGAAGATCGGATCAGCTTTGCTCTGTCGGATCGATTCGAGAACGTTGAGCGTACCGAGGGCGTTGATGTCGAAATCCTCTTTCGGGTCCTGCACAGAGGAGGTCACAGCTACCTGTGCGGCGAAGTGGAACACGACGTCCGGCGGCTGGTGACGTTCCACGATCGCCGTGATGCTGGCGTAGTCACGCACATCGGCCTCTTCGAAAGGGAACTCACCATGCCGCTCCTTGAGCCAGGCAAGGTTTTGTTTCCCCCCTTTCCGCGAGAGGTTGTCCAACAGCACTACTTCTTCGCCCATAGTTAGCAGGCGATCCGCGGTTTGAATTCCAATGAATCCTGCTCCCCCGGTAATTAGGGCGCGCATGATTCTCTCGTTTCTAGGAAGGCAGATGGCATCTAAGCCTCAAGTTGGTGAGATCTAGTTCGCGGGGCTCAAAATCGAAGGGATAATCACAAACTGGAAGGAAAAGGATGTTCCCACGGCGACCCCTCAGAAGGGCGGCCCCCGTTCCAAGCTGGCGATTATATCTCCAAGCGGAGTTTGTCGCCTGTAGTCGGTTTGTACGGCGCAGACTCGTCCCAACTAAGTTTTTCGCCTGTCGCCGCTTTGTACGGCGCAGAATCGTCCCCGCTAAGTTTGTCGGCCGTCGCTGCCTCAATTCTCTCCATCCTCATGCAGCACCGAATCGATAAGCTTTTCGATTGAAAACTCGCCCCGATTGGGACGGAGCCAGGATAAATACTCTTGATTGCCCTTGGCGCCGAGCACCGGAGACCGAATCAGGCCATGCGTGTACAGCCCAAGCTCAAAAGCCCCTTGTGAGAAGTGTTCCAATACCTCCTGCCGGATCAAGGGATCTTTGACGATTCCCCCTTTCCCGACCTTCCCGCGCCCGGCCTCGAACTGCGGTTTGATCAGTGCCACAATTTCGCCCTGTTCATCGAGCCACTTGACTGCCTGAGCCAGGATTTTGACTGCCGATATGAACGAGACATCGATTGTGACGAGCGAAACCGATTCGGGAAGCTCGTTCAGATAGCGCGCATTTGTATCTTCCAGGATCGCAATGCGATCATCCTGGCGCAGCTTCCAATGCAGCTGTCCTTTTCCGACGTCAATGGCGTAGACGCGCTTGGCGCCGCGCTGGAGCAGACAGTCCGTGAATCCACCGGTAGAAGAGCCTACATCTGCACAAATCCGATCCCCTGGCGCAATCTGAAATGCGTCCAACGCGGCTTCCAGCTTTTCACCCGCTCGCGAAACGTACCGTGGGCCGCCCTCGATCTCCAGGATCACGTCGGTTAGCACTGTTTCTGATGATTTGTGGACCAGCTCCCCTCCGGCCCGCACCTGGCCGGCCATCACCATGCGCTGAGCTAGAGTCCGCGATTCGGCCAGGCCGCGCTCGACGAGCAGTTGATCGACTCTTCGCTTGCTCGGTGTCATTCCACCTGCTATTATGCGCGAGATGCTTAAAGCGATCATTAGGGAGATGCGCCCCCGTCAGTGGGCAAAAAACGTCTTTATTTTCGCCGCGCTCATTTTCGACGAGCAGCTGACGCAGAAGGAGCCTCTGCTCCGCACCATCGCCGGATTCATACTGCTTTGTCTCATTTCCAGCGCGGTCTACATCATGAACGATATTGCGGATGTGGAATCCGATCGTGCGCACCCCACAAAGCGCAACCGACCGATTGCCGCTGGCCAGTTGTCCATACCATTAGCCCTGGTGCTTGCAATTGCGATGGCGGCATTCGCGCTGGCGGCCGGCTTCGCCCTCGAGCCAGGCTTCGGTTGGATTATCACTCTGTACTTCGTTCTAAATTTGCTCTACTCGCTCTGGCTGAAACATAAGCCGATCATCGATGTGATGATTATCGCGGCCGGCTTCGTTTTGCGGGTAGCAGCCGGGGTGGTTCTCATCGAGGTTACTCGTTTCTCGCCATGGCTCTATGTCTGCACCACTTTGCTGGCGCTCATCATCGGATTTGGCAAGCGACGTGCTGAAATCATACTTCTGGCAGATGGAGCGAATGCACACCGAAAGGTTCTCGATGGATATACGATTGGGTTTCTCGATCAGCTCATCGTCGTGGTGTCGGCGACTACCATCATGGCCTACTCGCTCTACACATTTTCGGCACTGAACCTACCATCGAACAACCTGATGATGCTCACGATTCCCTTCGTAATCTATGGCGTTTTTCGTTATCTGTATCTGATCCACGTGGAAGATGCGGGGGGCGCACCAGAGGAACTCATTCTCAGCGATCGGCCGCTGCTGGCCACATTGATTTTGTGGGGATTGCTAGCTGTGGCCATCCTCTACATTTGATGATTCGATGCAGACCATAGCCCAACCAGCCGCCTTTATTAGGCATCCATGACAACCGCCTCCGCACCCGGCAAAGCCATTCTCCTCGGCGAACATGCCGCTGTTTACGGTCGCCCGGCGCTTGCCGTGCCGGTGCAGGCGGTTCAAGCAACTGCCGAGGTATCCCCATTGGATAGCGATCGCGTGCGTATCGAGGCGCCGGATATTTCGATCGATGCGTATCTCGATGAGCTGCCAGGCAAACAACCGCTCGCAAAGGCCCTTCAACTCGCGATGCTGGAGGCGGAAAGTACGGGCGGGATCCACGTGCGAGTGACATCCGACATCCCGCGCGCCTCGGGTCTCGGTTCGAGTGCGGCAGTTTCGGTCGCGATCATACGCGCAGTGTGCGAACATTTCGGGCATGACATCGCTGCAGATCGGGTGGCCCAAATAGCCTTTGAGGTTGAAAAGCTCCATCATGGAGATCCCTCTGGGATCGACAATACCGTGGTGGCCTTCGAGATTCCGGTGCTGTTCATTAAGGACGAGGAGCCGCGACCCCTGGGCGTTACCGGTCGCTTCCAGTTTGTGATTGGCGATACAGGCGAGCCTTCGCCTACCAAACAGCTGGTAACGATGCTGAGGGGTCGCTGGGCTGGGGATTTAGAGTTTGTCGACGCCATATTCGATTCTATCGGGGAGCTAAGTGAGCAGGCAAGCGCATCCATCGGCCGCGGGGAAATCGGCAACCTTGGTCCGCTCATGAACCATTGTCAGACTTTGCTGGAAACATTGGGCGTTAGCAGCCCTAGCCTGGAGCGATTGAATCTTGCCGCCAGAGGAGCAGGTGCGATGGGCGCCAAGCTTTCGGGCGGCGGAGGCGGCGGCATCATGATCGCTCATGTAGATGACTCTTCGCGAGAAGCGGTTGATAGCGCACTTCGTGAGGCCGGCGCGGTTCGAACCATCCGCACAGAAATCGGCAAGTGATATTTCTCAAGCTGGGCGGTTCGCTGATTACCGACAAGGCCCAGCGCGAAAGCGCGCAGATTGGAATACTTCAGCGATTGGCCAAAGAAATCTTGGAGGCAACGCGCGCCAAACCAGAAATTGAGCTTTTAATCGGTCACGGATCCGGATCATTCGGTCATACTGCAGCAGCCGAGGTTGGCATGTTTGGTGGGGTCAAGACCGCAGATGAGTGGCAAGGCGCTCGAGAAGTGTGGGCAGCAGCAAATCGGCTGCATCGGATCGTAATGGATACCTTTATGGAAGCCGAGCTTCCAGTGTTTTCATTTCCTCCCTCTGCAATGGCCGTGGCGGATGGTGGAGAGATAGTGCAATTACCTGATGATGTCATTCGCAGGGCACTGAAAGCGGGGCAAATTCCCGTTGTTCAGGGTGATGTGCTGTTTGATCGGGATCGGGGAGCGGCAATTGTCTCAACTGAGAAGGTATTGGCTTACCTGGCCGCCGCGCTCAAGCCGGACCGCATCCTGCTGGCGGGAATTGAAGAGGGAGTATACGAACAGTATCCAGCTCGAGAACGAGTTGTCCCGGAACTCAGCGCGGACCAGGCCGAGATGATCCAGCTAGCGGGAGCAGATTCTACCGATGTCACCGGAGGGATGGCTCACAAGGTCGAGCAAGCGCTGGCGATTGCCGCCTCGATGCCCGAGGTCGAAGTGAGAATATTCTCCGGCGCCTCTCCCGGAAATCTTCAGGGCGCGCTTCTTGGCTACGAGCTCGGCACTCGGGTCGTCGCCTGACGCCCCGATTTGGTAAACTAGAATCCTAAGGGGCGCCCACATGCAGCCCCAATTTCCGACCCCAAGGTGCTCTGCACAATCGAGTGATTCGCCCGAAAGGTCCAACCTGTTTTCGCTAAGGAGTTCGTCCAATGAAATCACTGCTCGACAAGCTCAGCCTTGAGGAGGTCAACGCCGGTGCATCTACCGGACCCGATGAGTGGATTCGGGATCCGGCAGGGAAGGAATTGATCTCGTACAACCCTTCTAACAATCAGCCAATTGCTAGCGTCATCCAGGCCACGTCGGAAGGCTATGAACAGGTGGCTAGCGCAGCAGCTGAGAGCTTTGAGACCTGGCAAGATATGCCTGCCCCAAAGCGCGGCTTGCTTGTACGGGACCTGGCCGAGCTGATTCGAGAGTACCAGGAGCCGTTGGGAGATCTCGTGAGCCTAGAAATGGGCAAGATTCAAGCGGAAGGCCAAGGGGAAATTCAGGAGATGATTGATATCTGCGATTTCGCGGTGGGTCTCTCTCGCCAGCTCTACGGGCTGACGATGCCTTCGGAACGCCCCTCCCACCGCATGTATGAACAGTGGCATCCCCTGGGTCCGATCGGCGTGATCACGGCCTTCAATTTCCCGGCTGCGGTTTGGTCCTGGAACGCTGCAATTGCAGCGGTGTGTGGAGATTCCACAATCTGGAAACCCTCTTCCTACGTTCCGCTGACCGCGATCGCCATCCAGCATTTAGCGAACAAGATCATGGCGGATTACGGCTTGACCGGGATTTTCAATTTGGTCATCGGCAGTGGGTCTGAGGTTGGGGAGCTTCTGGTCAACGACACACGAGTCGAGCTGATCTCGTTTACAGGCTCGACCAAGATCGGCCGCCATGTCTCCGAGACGGTCGCGCGCCGGTTTGGACGCACGATTCTCGAGCTGGGTGGAAACAACGCCATCATTGTTGCCGAAGATGCCGATCTCGATCTTGCAACTCGAGCAATCGTCTTCGGCGCGGTTGGGACCTCCGGCCAACGCTGCACCAGCACGCGCCGCATCATTGTGCATGAAGACAAGGCGCAGGAATTGGAGCAGCGGCTGGTCAAGGCCTACAAGCAGGTTAATCTGGGCGATCCGCTCGAAGAAGGGACACTGATGGGCCCGCTGGTTGCGGGAGTAGCGGTTGAAGAAATGTTCGATGCGCTCGAACAAGTAAAGGAAGAAGGTGGCGAGATCGTATCAGGCGGCAACGCTCGGCCCGATCTTGGTCCAAATTTCGTGGAACCCACGATCGTCAGGATGCCTGAGCAGACCGACATCGTGAAGCAGGAAACCTTTGCTCCGATCCTCTACCTGCTCGAATACGACACCATCGAAACGGCTATGGAAATTCACAACGACGTCCCGCAGGGTCTTTCCAGCGCCATCTTTACCGACAGCATGCGGACTGTAGAGACCTTCCTGTCGTCGCGCGGTTCTGATTGCGGAATTGCCAATGTCAACATCGGCACCTCTGGCGCAGAAATCGGTGGCGCGTTCGGCGGAGAAAAGGAGACCGGCGGAGGACGCGAGTCTGGATCTGATTCCTGGAAGGCGTATATGCGTCGTCAGACCAATACGATCAACTGGTCCAAGGAATTACCGTTGGCACAGGGTATCGAGTTTGGATAGCGCTCGCAGCAGGTAATTTACGTTGAGTAACACAAGGCTCCCGTCAAAGCGTATCGCGGGAGCCCTTTCTTAGGGCTGAGTTTATCGGTAGGGGGAGCAACGGTGGATTTCTAAGGCGTAGGGGCCGGCGCGGTCTCAGTAGGCGGCGGCTCGGTCGGTTCTGGCGCAGTAGTGGGAGTCGGCGGCGGCTCGAGCACCGGTACGCTGGCCTCATTCCCGCCGAGCGTCACCGCTCCTTCCCAGACCCAGCCATCGCGGCCAGTTTCGCCGAAGCGGCGAATTAGCCACCAGGTGCCGATCGGGGTGTCGTCGTAGCGGCCAACGATCTCGCCCGCTTCCTCTGCCAGAATGAAGTCGATGATCTCATATTCCTCACCCGGACCGCTGCGAATATTGGCGTTGTAATCTGCAACCGCGGTAGTGATGGAAGGCGTGTCGGTTGGCCCGGGTGTAGAGGACTCTGTTGGTGGGCCAGGAGTATCGGTTGGAGGCGCAAGGGTCGGCGTCGGGCTCGCAGCGTCGAGCGTCGATTGCGCGATCGCTCGGGCGGTCACTAGCACTTGTTCGCTGGAGGGCGTCGGCGTGTTGTCTTCTTGTGACGAGAGATTGCATGCACCGAGCGCAAATAGCAGGATCATCCCAAACCGCCATCTCCGCCAACCAAACTGCCTGCTCATTAAAAACCCTCTCCTACTCGCCCTTGCTCGCACCTTGCAGCGCTTCCACGAACCGGTCCTTGCTTTCGCCTAACAGCGCTAGAGTATATCGCAAACTGCTCTCCAGCCTCTCTCAAATCGATGCGATTGAAACCACCTAATCACGGCAGGATTTCCCTTTGGCAGATGGCTAAGAAAGCCCTGAAT
>CAYZXF010000321.1:0-3458 GCA_964482355.1 uncultured Anaerolineaceae bacterium
GAAAAGGTCCTGCCGAATGGCAATGGATGCACCAAGAGGCATAAATAGAGAGAAAGGAAGCAGTGAAAAAACAGCCGTTGAAAAGACTGATTTACCAGAATTGGCTGGTTGACTTGGGTAGTTCTGTTTATTCTTATCATAGCCTACCCCGCCCTCACTCTGGCAGGATCACCACAGGATACATTAGCCATGCTCGACAGCATGGAGCCAATCATACTGATATTTGTTCTTCTTAGCTCGATTGTCGTTCAGTGGATGATATTTGGAGTGAATTATCTGGCAATCTATCTCGAAGGTACCGGTATGGCCGGCATTGGTCTTCGACGTATCACCAGTATTGATTTCGCGTGGGGGATCGCCGGTCTTCTGGCCATTCTGGTTATTCTGGCCGGGTTGGAAGTATTTATGGCGAGGATCGGGCTACCCGTCAACGGCGAAGTCGGCAATCTGATTCCCAAGGGAGCGTTTGGCAAAGTTGTCTGGATAATGGTCTCGCTTACGGCCGGGTTTTGCGAGGAAGTAGCTTTCCGTGGCTACCTGATGACCCGACTGCGTCTCATTGGCAAATTCAACTCATGGCTCATTCCGGTTGCAGTCTCGGCTCTCCTGTTTGGAGCCATGCACTCATATCAAGGCTTGTCAAACGTCATCATTATTGCTGTCCTCGGTCTGACTTTTTCCATTCTTTACATACGGTCCGGCAGTCTTTGGCCGGGTGTAATAGCACACTTTCTTTTCAACGCTATCCAGGGTTTCATCGTCCCGGGATAAACAAAATTTTACATCTGCTAAAATAGACATACCGGAACCCGGTTTACGCCATTTCCCAGAGACCAGTACCCAAAAATCGGTTGCTCACCCGCTATTCCCTCCCCATATTTTGACTTATGCTGAAAATTGCAGATTCGCAACAAAGCACGGCACAAAAACGGGAAGGATACATTTTTATGACCCGACCAAACATCTTATTGCTCACTGCCATCGGCTCAGTTTTGGTTCTTTCGGGATGCGGCAAGGAAGTAGACGATACTGCTCAAACAAGCGAGACCGTAATTACCGAGGCGTCACTTGCCGCCGACTCTACCTCTCTCACTTTCAAGCTGGCCGCGGCGAACGAAAAAGCGAAATCCAGCGCCCCACCGGAAATGCTTTCGGTTGGTCAGCGCTTTCGCGATGCCCAGACAGCCAGTGGCATTCTCGGGGCCGCCCTGAATGTTGGCGACAAAGCTCCACAGTTTTCTCTGGCCAACGCTGTCGGGGAAACGGTAAACTCAGAAGACCTTCTGGCCAAAGGGCCAATTGTGCTGACGTTCTATCGGGGACATTGGTGACCGTACTGTAATCTAAACCTGCAGGTTCTGCAGGAACGTCTCACTGATTTTGAAAAGGCTGGCGCCAGCCTTGTCGCTGTTTCACCAAGCCAGCCGAACAACTCCTTATCGCTTGTAGAAAAATATAGTCTTACATTCGCCGTCCTCAGCGATAAAGAGAACCAATTGGCAAAAGAGTTTGGCATCGTCTATGAAATTGGCGGAGAAATGGGTGAGCTCTATGACAAATTTGGTCTGGACCTCAAAGAAATAAATGCCACTGAAAAAGCGGAGCTTCCACTCGCCGCTACTTACATCATTGATTCACAAGGGATAATACAATTCGCTTTCCTCGATGTAGATTACACAAAGCGTGCCGACCCGGAATTAGTTCTCCAGGCATTGAATAATATGTAAGAGATTGAATTTGATCTGGAAAAGGCACGGCGGTCGATTGAACAATCGGTCGCCGTTTTATTTGAGCAGTATCATTTTGCGCCGGGAAGAAAAGTCACCCGTAGTCATACGATAGAAATAAACTCCGCTGGCCACTTTCTCTCCGGCCGCGCTCAGGCCGTCCCAGCTAATGCTGTACTCCCCGGCTGGTTGCCATCTATCGACCAGAAGGTGAACCCGCTTACCGAGCAGATCAAAGATTTCCAGCCGGACATGAGATCGCTGCGGCAGCGAATACTCGATGACTGTCGAGGGATTAAACGGATTGGGATAATTTTGCGCCAGGCGGAAATCCTCAGGAAGCGTAACTCCGTCCCCCTCGTCCACATCTGTTGGTTCGTAAATCACCACCGATGCCTGCACATTCAAGCCGTTGGACCGGTTATCGACCCAGCTAAACCATGCTCTGCCGTCTGATGCATAAATTGCCGGTGAAATCATAAACTCTACTGCTGTTGCCGCTACCGGCTGATTGGCCAGAAGAGGAGCAAGCGATGCGTTAAGCACCTGATAATAGAGGAGTGGGCGACCCTCACGATGATCTATCCAGGTAAGAGCGCAATAGTTATTGTTGCTGACGCTCAAACGAGGCCGCGAAGGAGCGGCGTTAGCATTATCATCTATCAAAACAGGAGCGGTTAGTTCAGTTCCGGTCACTGACAATTGACTCAGATAAAGATTCCGTGAAAAACCATCACTGCCGATCCAGGCAACCATAACTTCTTCCGAAGTCATTACCCGTGCGGTAGCCTCAAGAAGCGACACACCGATTAAGGGGGGACTCCAGTCAAACGAGCTAAGCGCGGAATGGTCAGGCCGGAAGGAGCGCATTCGCACCACGCTGGAAGCGCCGCCACTGTCAAGCCAGAGCAGATAGACATTGTCACTGCCATCAATATCAACACGAAGATCAACAATTTGCAGGTCAACGGCCGGGTTGGAGAATAGTAGCTCAGTACCGCTTGGCACTCCGTTCATGTCTAACCATTTACCATAAACCTGTGCTAACCCGCCTCGTTCATCGAGCCAGACAACAAGACCGAAACCGGAAACATTCATCACCGCTACCGGAGAACGCTTGACAGCCAACTGTCCACTTTCTGAGATAGCGAATTCATCTCCGGACATTTGACCTCCAAGAGAACTGAATCGTCCCAACACTCTTTGGCCCGACTGTCCCGGCATATCTCTGCTGTCAACCCAGACAATCAGCGCCTGTGAGCCTGACACGGCCAGTGACGGCTCAGACTGCACTGCACTGCCACTGTCTTGATCGACTCTTTGGTTCACCTCATCAAGGAGGCCGGCGTTGTTCACCGACTGCAAATAAATATCTCCGCCGTCAGAGCGTTGGTCACGGAAAGCGACAAGATTACGCCAGTTGGTAGTTGCGATTACCGACGGCTCGGTAGATGGCGCTCCGATGGCGTCATCATTGAGCAGTAATTCGCCTGTCGGTGGCGGGACGCTTAAAGTCGTGAAATGAATGTCAGGGTTGTCCACAACATCCACCCAGGCAACGCCGGTTTCACCAGATTGTGACAAGGCTGCGGCCGGACCCCATCGTTGTCCACTGTTCGACTGATTAACGGCAATAATCGCGTTTGGTGAGCCAAGATTTGAATCGAATCTCCGGCTCGCTATCAGACCAGGATTGCCAACTCTTCCCCCAGAAAACCTTCATTGAAGAGA
>CAYZXF010000322.1:0-18399 GCA_964482355.1 uncultured Anaerolineaceae bacterium
GGACTTCCTGGTAACCATCGATCGGCAGCTTACCGCCGATGCTGCGTATGCGGATGTCGTGCTGCCGGCAACGACCATGTTTGAGATCGACTCTTATATGGTCTACGGGCCCATCTTCCGCCTGCGAGAGAAGATGATCGAACCGGTTGGGGAGGCGCGCAACGACTATCTAATCATGGCGGAGCTTGCCGAGCGCCTGGGATATGGACATCTCTACCCGCAGACAGAGGAGGAGATGATCCGTTTGGCCCTCAAGGGCTCGGGGTATTCGCTTGAGGATGTGAAGGAAGCGGGCGGCTGGGTAAAGATTCCCAACCCGATGATGGACTACAAGAAATGGCAGAAGGGCGGATTGCGCGAGGACGGAAAACCGGGCTTTGACACCCCTTCCGGCAAATTTGAAATCTGGTCCACGGTGCTCGAGGACTATGGCTACGAACCCCTTCCCAAATACGTCGAGCCGAAAGAGGGCCCGGTGGCCAGCCCCGAGCTCGCGCAGGAATTCCCCCTGGTATTCAATTCAGGTGCCAGGCCGCATACCGATTTCCGATCCCAGCATCACGGCATCAAGGGTCTGGCGAAGGACAAGCCGGAACCGACGGTGGATCTCAATCTGGCCGACGCAGCGGAGCGAGACATCCAGACCGGAGACCTGGTCGAAGTTCGCACTCCGCGCGGCGCAGTATCGTTCCGGGCACGGGTTACCGACGACATCCTCCAGGGGGCGATCGAAGCCAGTATGGGCGGCGGCACTCCCGTGGGACCCAAAGCATGGCGGGAGTGGAACGTCAACGAGCTGACCGATCTCGGCAATTACGATGACGTGACCGGCTTCCCGGTCTACAAATCGCTTCTGTGCGAGGTCGTGAAGATCGAAGATGGGACGGATGCGACGCGGCGAGCCGCCGGAAAGCGAAAACGATCGCGTTTGGCATTAGTAGCTGACCCGCTGACAGTGGCACAAAAGCCTAAGCATCGAATATATCTCGACAACAACGCCACCACTCAAATGGCAGACGCCGTACGCGAGGCGATGCTCCCTTCCCTTGAATCCGAACACGGCAATCCTTCGAGTATTCACGCTACCGGTCGCGAAGCGAAGGCAGCCGTGGAAACCGCGCGGCGCCAGGTCGCGAAGCTCATCAACGCCGCACCCAGGCGGATCGTCCTTACCGGCGGGGGCTCAGAGGCAGACAATCTTGCGCTTAAGGGGGTCAGTTTCGCTCACCGCGATCGTGGCAACCACATCATCACCACCACGGTCGAGCATCCGGCCATCCTGAATACCTGTAAGTTCCTGGAAGGCCTCGATTTCGAAGTTACCTATTTGAAGGTCGACCATGACGGCTGGCTGGCGCCCGACAAGCTGCGTGAGGCGATGAGAGACGACACGATTCTCGTCTCCGTCATGATGGCCAATAACGAGGTTGGAACGATCATGCCAATCAAGGAGCTGTGTCATATCGCTCACGAAAGAGGCGCTCTCTTCCATACAGATGCGGTGCAGGCGGTGGGTAAGATCAAGGTCGATGTGAAAGATCTGGATGTCGACCTGCTGAGCCTCTCAGGTCACAAGCTCCACGGGCCAAAGGGCGTCGGCGCCCTGTACGTCAAGAAAGGCGTGAAGCTGGAGCCGCTTATCCATGGCGGGGAGCAGGAAGCCGGTCTTCGTGCCGGCACGGAAAATGTGCCGGCGATCGTTGGCCTGGGCAAGGCGGCGGAATTGGCCCAAGGCGGGATTCGGAAGGCGAAGGAAATCGGCTCGTTACGAGATCAGCTGCAGGTGGCGGTTCAACAGCTGGTGCCAGAAGCGGAATTAAATGGGCGCGCAGATGATCGGCTGCCTAATACGCTGAACATGACATTGCCCGAGCTGCGCGGCGAGTCGTTGGTAGTAGCCATGGATCAGCACGGCATTTCGCTGTCTTCAGGTTCAGCCTGCAAGTCGGGTTCCCCCGACCCGACGCACGTGCTCATGGCCATGGGCCGAACCGAAGTCCAGGCGCACTGTGCAATTCGATTCTCGCTCTCACGCGACACAACCGAGCTAGACATCGAAGACACCACAACCGCGCTAGAGGAAGTATTGGAGGAGATGGAGACGACTGTACGCTTCTTGCCTTGTAAGTAGAGCGGAGGTGTCAGACTTCCAGGCACTGCACGCTAAACAAACGTTCGCTGTCAGTCCACACATCTTGCACACGAAATCCCCCGCGTACCGCTAAGCGCTCAAAATCCTCAACAGTGTACTTGTAGGAGACTTCTGTCAGAATTCTTTCATCGCGCCTGAAGGAGATTTCGGCATCGCCCAGACTCACGGTCTGATCTTCGAGGCTCACGAGATACATCTCGATTCTACCGAGCGCTTCGCTATAAGCGGCGTGGTGGCGGAATTTGTTCAATTGAAAATTGGCTCCAAATTCTTGATTGAGGTGCGCCAGCATGTTTAGATTAAAAGCTGCTGTTACCCCTTCAGCATCGTTATAGGCTCGGTTCAAAATGTGCTCGTCTTTCTTGAGATCGACGCCGATGAGCAGTCCCCCGCCTTCCCCAACCAGCTCGGCCACCCGTTTCAAAAAAGCTTCCGCTTCGTGTGGGTAGAAGTTGCCAATGGTCGACCCAGGGAAAAACGCTGCTTTCCGCGATCCCCCGATGGGCGGCAGCTCGAGCTCGCGAGTGTAGTCCGCCCATATTGGGACCACATTCAATCCTGGGTAGGCCGCGGCAATTTCCGTCGCCGATTCGGCGAGCTTTTCCTGTGAGATATCAATGGGAACGTACCCAACCGGATCAGGAAGATGGTCGAGCAGGATCCGTGTTTTCTGGCTGTTTCCGCTGCCGAATTCGATCAGAGTAACGTCTGAACCGAGATGGCCTATGATTTCATCGATCCGGTCGGTAAAGATCTCGGCTTCGGTGCGGGTGAGATAGTACTCGTCTAGCCTGGTGATTTGCTCGAATAGCTCCGATCCCAGCTCATCGTAAAACAGCTTCGATGGCAACGATTTCTCGGGTTTCTGGAGCCCGTCGAGCAGCTCACGTCGAATGCCGGCGTTATCCGGCGCGTATCCACCTAGCACAGTCAGGTTCTCAGCTTGCGCTTCGCTCAAGGGTTAGGCTCCCAGCTCATTGGCTTGTACAGATTTTAATTCGTTCGTATTCAAGTTTGAACACCCCAATCACATTACCTTAATGCGCATATCTTCTCTCTGAAGTAGTGGTAGTTACGGAGTCGGGACTGGTTGCCGCTTGGTTCGGATCAGCGGCGGAATGCGAGCAGATTATAGCCGCGGGAGAGGAACGCCTTAGTTAGTTCCGCAACCACCGCAGGAACCAGCAGCAATGGAAGGATGATGGCCCATTGGGTTGTAGTGAGCGGGACGGTATCGAAGATCGGTTGCAGGAAGGGTATATAAATTACCGCCAACAGCAGCAAGGCCGATGTGGAAACCGCGTACAGCATCGCCTTGTTGGTGAAGATCCCAATCTTCAACAGCGGATAGCGGTCGGACCTCGAGGTAAATGCCCGCAACAGCTCAGAGAAGGAGATCGTGGCAAATGCCATGGTTCCAGCCGCAGCTGGAAAGAAGCTCCGGCCGATGAAATAGGCTGTAAGCGTCACCGCCGCGATAGCGACGGTCTGAATACCGATGCGCGACCACATTTCAGGATTGATGATGGCCTCGCTCACTGGGCGCGGCGGCTTATCCATGATATCCGGCTCGCCCTTCTCCATCCCTAAAGCCAGCGCCGGCGCCCCATCGGTCACCAGGTTGAGCCACAGCAGCTGGATGGCGGTGAGAGGGGAGGGCACACCAACCAAGATGGCGGTCAGAATGGTCAGGATCTCGGCCCCATTGCACGAAAGCAAATAAAAGACGAACTTGCGAATATTGGCATAGATCACGCGCCCCTGGTCGATCGCCGCCACGATGCTTGCGTAGTTATCGTCGGTGAGCACCATATCGGCCGTCTCTTTTGCCACATCGGTGCCGGTGATACCCATCGCGATTCCGATGTCGGCCCGTTTGAGCGCCGGCGCGTCGTTGACGCCGTCCCCGGTCATGGCCACAACCTCACCAGCGGCCTTCAGTGCATTGACGATCCGCACTTTGTGCTCTGGGGTTACGCGCGCGAAGACGTCGGTCCGTTTGGCCTCCTGCATGAGCTGCTCGGGGTCCATGCTCTCCAGGGCCCGGCCGGTCAGGACCTGGTGTCCTTCCTGCATCAAGCCAATGTCTTCCGCGATCGCCCGCGCTGTGTCAGGATAATCGCCCGTGATCATTACCGTGCGAACTCCGGCCGCGCGAGCCATCTCAAGTGCCGGCGGTACTTCGGGTCGCGCGGGGTCGATCATTCCGATCAGTCCGACAAAGATCAGATCATGCTCCACGGTTTCCGGCGTGGCATTGTCCGGCACATCCTTCTCCACTCGATAAGCAAGCGCGATCACGCGCAGAGCTTCCTTTGCCATGGCTTCATTGGCGTCCAGAATGCGCTGGCGCTGCTCATCGTCCAATTTCTCGGTTAAATCCGCGATGGTTTGATAATGCGTACACAGGTCGAGCACCACATCCGGCGCCCCTTTTGTTGCGGCCACTTCCCAATCAAGGAGGCTGCCGTCGTAAAAGGGACTTGCGTCTTCCGGTTTGGGCTTCAGCACCTTGTGCACTGTGGTCATTCGCTTTCGGCTGGAGTCGAAAGGAATCTCATCGATGCGTGGGTAGGCTTGTTCCAATTCGCTTCGGCGCGCGCCAGCCCGATTGGCGGCTACGATGAGTGCCACTTCGGTCGGGTCTCCGACTACCCGATAAGATCCGTCTTCAGCGGCTTCAAAATCTGCGTCGTTGTCTAGCACTGCCACCCATAGCGCGGTGGTTGAGGCGGGGTAGTCCGCCAGATCAACTTGCGAACCGTTGACACGGAAAATTCCGTCACGAGCTCCCATTCCATCTTCTACATCTTCGTTACTAGCATGAATCTCAAACACCGTCCCATCCACCCACAGTCGGGTAGCGGTCATCATGTTTTGGGTGAGAGTGCCGGTCTTATCGGAACCGATCACGGTTGTGGACCCGAGCGTCTCGACCGAAGAGAGCCTGCGCACCAACGCATTACGCTGAATCATCTCGCGCATGCCGAGCGCCAGCGTTATGGTCACAATCGCAGGTAATCCTTCCGGGACTGCGGCTACTGCCAGGCTGACCGCCACCAGGAAAATCTCCAGGGGCTCGATTCCGCGCGCCCATCCCAGAACAAAGACCAAGCCGCTGACCGCCAGTGCTCCCCAACCAAGCACTTTTCCGAGCTGGTCCAATTTTCGTTGGAGCGGCGTGGCTTCAATTTCAACCGACTGGAGCAGCTCGGCGATCTGCCCGATCTCAGTCTTCATACCGGTCGCCACAACCAGTCCCTTGCCTCGGCCGTAGGAAACGAGCGTTCCGCTATAGGCCATATTCTCTCGTTCACCTAGATGGGTGTCGGGTCCGAGCACCAAATCGGCGTCCTTGTCCACAGGAACCGACTCCCCGGTGAGGGCAGCTTCTTCAATCCTCAAGTTGGCGGATTCCACGAGCCGTATGTCGGCCGGGACGTAGTTACCGGCCTCCAGGAGCACCAAATCGCCCACGACGATCCGGCGCGCGGGCACCGTCCGTCGGCGTCCGCCTCTTACGGCTTGAGCCTCCGGCGCGGTTAATTTTTGCAGAGCGGCCATGGCATCCTCCGCGCGGCGCTCCTGCACTACGCCCAGGGCGGCGTTTAGCAGCACAATGGCGGCGATGGCAATCGCCTGCACAAACTCGCCAACGACGGCAGAGACTACGGCAGCCAGGATGAGGATGATGACCAGGAAGCTGCTGAACTGCTCCAACAGTTTCTTCCAGAAAGGCGGTTTCGGCGCGGCAGTTAATTCATTTGGGCCGTGGCTATCGAGGCGACTTGCGGCGATGTTCGCATCCAGACCTCCGTCGATGGACGTACGGAGTGCCTCCGCGGCCTCACCGATTTCGAGTGCAAACCAGGATTGCTTGTCCATGAATTCTTGATCTTCTGAAGTGATTTTCGTGTCTTCCATCACAATCGGCGCGCATTATACCGTGCGGGTGTCCCGCGATGGATTCAACGCGCTCTTCATGGCCTTCGTGCTTCAAAGTGTAGCGATGAATCAAAAAACCGCCTGGAAAGGCGGCTTCCGAATTGTCGGTTGGCTGGGTCTATAGATTGATGCTCGGCCTATAGACTGATGCTCGATCTAAAGATCGAGCATCAAATCCAGGTAATCCACCATGTGGCGGGTGACCAGGAACCGTTCGCGCACTCGCTCGCGGGCATTTGCACCGATCTCGGCCGCCAGATCTTGATCATTCAGCAGTCGCACGACAATCTCGGCTACAGCGTCCAGGTCGTAAGGATCAACCAGAAACCCCGATTCGCCGTCCACGATCTGGGTCGGAATTCCGCCCACATTGGATGCGACCACCGGCGAGCCTTTCCACATTGCCTCAGTGATGACGAGGCCGAAACCCTCCCGGGTAGATTTTTGCAGCACGACATCGGCCGTGCTCTGAATCGCATTGACCAGAAGTGGATCGTCGCCTTGAACAAAGAGCACGTCCCCGTTTTCCAGGTGCTCGGCGGCAACTTCGGCCATGCTCTGGTAGATGCGCGCCCCTTCTGGGTCGTCGGGGGCCATCGCGTAAGCAAAAATCAAACGCACGTCTTCTTGCTGCCTGACTCGCTCCCAAACCGCAAGCACACCCTCTGGATCCTTCCAGGGGTCGAACCGCGACACCTGGGTAATGAAGCGCTTGTCGGTTGGCACACCGTATTGTTGGAGGATCTCCGCCTTCCGCTCCTCGGAAAGATCCATGTTTTTTGGAGAGAGTGGATCGATGGAAGGCGATACGATTTGCTGCGGAACGTTCAAATCCGGACGTTTGTATCCCTCGGAAGACACGATCATCCGCTCGTATTGTTCCATATAGGGCGCCATAAAATCAAACGCTTGTGGGTTGGAATCGGTGATATCGATGTGTAAACGAAAAACCCACGGACGACTGTGCGCATAGTACTCAACCAGTGCTGCCGGCTGCGGATCGTGAATGATTACGAAATCGTGATCCAGGTCCGCGAAGCTAGCGAAGCGATGGTTCACCCAACGATAAAGCTCGAACTCTTCTTCCGAGAAACTGAGTTTCCGATTGCCCTGGAGCGTGTTATGAAATTTCTTCGTGATCTCGAAATACTCAGCTGTTCCGTGAATCACGCGCCAGTCTGTGCGCACACCGACGTCGTTCATAAGCAATACGAAGTTGTCGAGAATCTCGGCCACGCCTCCACCGATGGCGGTGGCGTTGACGTGCACCATGCTGGCGTCCTTGAGCTTGCCAGCCTTTTCATGGATTTCATCCAGCACCCCTTCAGGGGCCAGGCCTTCATAATCGGCGAGCTGTTTGAGCTTTGCAGGTGCAGGGCGCGTCGTCGTTACCATCCAAGTCCTCCAGGGAATCCCAAACTTGGGCTGCGAACCATATTCTTCAATGTAAACCTAATTGGGGGTGCCCCGACCTACAGCCGCCTTTCATATCGAGGCCAAACTGCGCGGATTATGCCACAGTTTTGGCCTGAAATCGGGACGAGAAAACTTAAATCTATTGGCCTCGAATATTTCTCGGAGGACGTGCTTTGGAGTCCGGGCCGCCATTCCTTCTCTGGGTCGCTCAGGAAGCTCGCGTATCTCCCGGCTCAGGGTTTAGTTCCTGCATTTTGCCGCTGGCCATGAATATCACGCGTTCCGCAATGTTGGTCACGCGATCTCCAATTCGCTCCAAATTGTGGCCCGCAAAGAGCAGGTACAGGCCGCGGGTGGTCGAAATCTTATCTTCAAGCATGCCCTGGAGCAGCTCGTGTGTAAGCGACTGGTAGCTGTCATCGAGCTTGTCGTCCATGAGCGCCACGTTGTAGGCTCGATCATTGTCTGCCTCTGCGTAAACGTCCACCGCCTGACGCAGCATATCCTGGGTGCGCGCCGCCATCCGCTCCAGACTCTCTGGGAGACTTTCGAACTGCTCGTCCTCCATGAGTTGCACGGTCTTGGCAATTCCTGCCGCGTGGTCTCCCATACGCTCTAGATCCACCACGATATTCAACGCCGCGATTACTTCGCGCAAATCGCTTGCCGCCGGCTGCTGAGTGGCGATGACCGACTCACAAGCCTTCTCAATATCGAAACGCATTTTGTTCAGCTCTGCGTCTCCGACGATGATGGCCTCCGCCAGTTCACTATCCGTGTTCCTGAGCGCGAGCACCGAGTCATGGATCGTTACCGCTACCCTCTCGCCCAGCGCCAGCATGCTCTCTCGAATCGCCGCCAGTTCTCGATCAAGCTCCGCGCGAGATTGGATGTGAAATTCGCTCAAGGCACCGTCTCCAATTCTCGCCCTGCAAGAAGTTCGTCAGCGTAGTAATCCGGTAGATCCGAGGCTCGGATTGCTTGAGCGGCCGCCTCCACCTCATAGGTCACCCTTCGAAATTCAACTTCTCCCTGTTCCAGGACTACGTAGCCGGCGCGTGGATTGCCATCCTTGGGTCTTCCAACGCTGCCGGTATTCACGAATAGCGTCTCACCGACTCGTTTTTCGTACGGAATGTGAGTATGTCCAAAAAACATGATGTCGCATTCTGCGACCTTCGCGATGCGCTCAAAGGTGACCGCGGGACGCTGCTCGGGAAGGTATTCATGCAGACTGCGCGGGCTGCCGTGAACCAGCAGCACATTCTGGCCACGATCGGTCAATCGAATTTCCTTTGGCAGCGCCTGGAGATAGTTCTTGTTTATTTGCGATGTGTGGCCGCGGCTCCACCAGATCGAGAGCTCGCCGAGATGCTCCAGCCTGGGATTGGTGTATTTGCAGCCACAGTTGTCTAGATCGAGGCCCACGCCGTTGTCGTAATTGCCCATGATGGTCGGGACATTTTTGTCACGGATAAATTCGACCACCTCGTTCGGGTTGGCCCCGTAGCCGACCAGGTCTCCCAGACAGTAGACCTCGTCGGGGTCCTGCCGCTGGAGATCATCCCAAACCGTTTCCAGCGCCTGGATATTGGCGTGAACATCAGAGAAGATTGCGATCTTCATTTTCGGTTTCGCACCTTCATTTGAAGGGATCCGGATCCGGGGGTGCACCGGGCAAAGATTGGCATACGCTCGGTGCAACCTTTCTGGCAACCACATATGCGGATTCCGGTTCTTGCTGGTATAAGTTGTCGGTCATCCATAAGATTGTACCTATGGTTCTACGACGTCTAATTCCTCTACTGATCTTGTCTGCTGCAGCCTGCAATCTTCCCTCGCAGGCAAAACCGCCAGAGCAAACGGTTGCTCCGACCGTCGTTCCGACAGAAACTGCTACCCCGACGCCAGTTCCGACCCCGACCCCCCCGCCCACTCCAATCCCTGATTTTGTTCAGGCGCTGCCCGATCCGCTTGGGTACGAATGGATCCTCACAGCGGACGGATTTCAGCGGCCGATAGCGCTGGCCCACGCCGACGACAGCCGATTATTCGTGGTTGAGCAGCGCGGTGTCATTTGGGTTGTAGAGAATGGGGCAGTCGAGCCAGAGCCCTTCCTCGATATCCGCGATCGGGTCCGTAGCTCCGCGTTTGAGCAAGGGCTGCTCGGGCTGGCATTCGATCCTGATTTTGCGCGCAGCGGGTATTTCTATGTTAACTACACAGACGCAGGGGGCGACACTATAGTCTCCCGCTTCACCGCCGCGTTGGGAGGCGCTCGGACCGATCCGGCCACAGAAGCCGGCATTTTGCGAATCGACCAGCCCTTCTCCAATCACAATGGTGGAGATCTGCATTTCGGACCGGACGGCTTCCTCTACATCGGCACCGGCGATGGAGGCTCGGCCAACGATCCGCATGGCAATGGACAGAACCCCGATACCTTGCTCGGTAAGCTGCTTCGTATCAAGGTGGGCGAAGCCGAGCCGTACGCCATCCCCGGCGACAACCCATTCGCGGCAGGCGGTGGCCGGGCGGAGATTTGGGCCTCCGGCCTCCGGAATCCGTGGCGCTTTCACTTTGATACTCTGACCGGCGACCTGTACATTGGGGACGTTGGTCAGAATGCGTGGGAAGAGATCGATTTTCTCGCTGCGGGCTCTCAGGGCGGTGCCAACTTCGGCTGGAATCACCGGGAGGGAATGCATCCATTTGCCGATCAGCGAACCGAGGGATTGGTGGATCCTGTCGTGGAATACGCCAACGCCGGATCCGAGTGTTCGGTAACCGGTGGCGTAGTCGTGCGCGATCCGCAGCTGATCGAATGGCTGGGGGTGTATCTCTATGGCGACTACTGTTCCGGGGGCGTGTGGGGCCTGGTGCGCGATGCCAGCGGTCAGTGGCAGGATGAGCGGCTCTTCGATACACCTTTCAATATCAGTTCATTCGGCACGGACTCGAGCGGAGCAGTCTTTCTCGTCGACCATAGCGGCCGGATTTTCCACCTCGAGCCAGGCCCCTAGGGATCTCCCACCTTCGCAATGCAGCGTGATAATGGTCCTGGCGTACCTACCTCAGTCATTGACATTAGAACACTTGTTCTATACAATCGGGTCACCTTGGCCTCCAAAATCTCGAGGGGTCGACCCTCCAGTCATCCGACCGATGCGCCCGAAGATGCGGCCCGCTCGGAGCCGTCCGGATACTCCCAGCCTGCAGCACCTTCCTCGCCTGAAGCTGAAACGCAGCCAGATCCTTCCGCCGGCGTCAGATCGGTGAATGAGTCGTCAGAGCTGTATCAACCCGGCTTGTCGTTCCGCCTCGGTACCGAGCTCTCGTCTCGATTACGTTTAGCTGCCCTCGCGCGCCGATGGGCTCCGGAGGTCTTGGCGGCCAAGCTGCTGACTCGAGGTCTGGACCATGAGCCTGAGCGGATACGGGCCGAGGCTGCGCTCGAGATCCTCACCCCCCGGGAACGAGAAGTGACACGTCTGGCAGCCTTGGGAAAAACCAATCATGAAATCGCCTATGAGCTGGGCATTGCGGGCGAAACCGTGAAATCTCACATGCGCAGCACCCTTGCCAAGCTTAGGCTGCGCAGCAAGGCTGATCTGCGGTTGCTTCTGCAAGCGCTGGACCTCCGGGGAGGTCTGTAGTCGACCGGAACGCCAGGCGGATCTCAGTGTTATCGGAATGGGCCGGCACACTCATCCGCCGAGGCCGGCTCGGGGAGGAAATCTAGTATGGATCGCATCATCGGAGCATTCACCTTCAGGAAGGGCGTGTACGCAGAAGTCGAGCACGACGCATCCTTCACAACCACCGCCTACATCATTGTCGCCATCGTCGCGATCTTGAACCAGATAGGCGCAAACGCCCTCGGAGGCTTCGACAATCTGTTGGGGTGGGCTGGGGGCACAATTGTCGGAACGATATTTGCACTGGTTGCATTCGCGGTTGGAGTAGCGGTCGTAAGTTGGGTCGGTCGGACAATCTACAAGGCCGAAGTGACTTTCGATGAGCTGGTCCGCACTCTCGGGCTCGCCTACATCTGGCAAGTTATTGGCGTGATTGGGGTTATTAGCGCGGTCAGCCTCACGCTGACCTGTATCGTTGCTCCCATACAGCTTATTGCCGCGCTGGCCGGCCTGGCGGCCTGGTTTGTGGCCGCGAAAGAGGCTCTGGACCTCGAGTGGATACCGACGATCATCACCGTAGTGACTGCCTGGATTGTGGTGCTCATCATCACCTTCGTCGCTGGAGCGGTAATTGGCCTGCTTGGGTTTGGCGCTGCTGCAGCTGGAGGATTGCTCGGCTAGCTAGTCCTCTTCACCAAAGTCACCGAAAAGAGCCGGTCGCAAATACGACCGGAGTCGGTTGATATCCCGAAATAGCTAGCCGCTGCTGGTTGCGGTAGCTTCCGGAGTAGGCACGATCGGCTGCTCGGCCGTCGGTAACGGTGTGGGCGCGATCGGCTGGGCCGCAACGGGTACATTGTAGATCACACCAACACCGTCGTACGCAGCGGGATTGCCTCCTGTCGCCGAGGGCGAAAGAGCCACGATCAGCCCAGGCGTCGGAAAGTCCACCTGCACCGACAGCTGGGCGGTCCATGAGCCTTCGCCACCCGGTTCAGTAGCATCGGTGGTCGTGACCGTTTCGGCCAAGACATTCCCTTCCCAATCCAGAGCGCGAACCACAACATTATTTTCAAACAGTCCCACCCCGGTTCCGGTCACCGATATGGGTGCATTTGCATCCAGAACCGAAGGGTGAGTTGGGAATGTGATGTCAATTCGAGCTTCGGTCGCTGGCTTTTGGCCATACGTAACCGCAATGCTGGAAGCCGTCGGTTCTTGTCCTTCCACCGGTGAGGGAGAAAAAGCGGTGATGTGACCCGGAGTTCCAGCTTCGGTTTGCACCGTTAGAGCAACACTCCAGGCGCCCGAACCACCGATCGTATCCGTCTCGAGGGTCGTCGCCTGCTCAGCCAGGACTCCGCCACTCTGGTCGTAGGCACGCACCACAACATTGTTTTCGAAGAGGTCAGACCCCGTCCCGCTGACCGTAAAAGCCTGACCCACCGGCACGATGGAACCATTCGAAGGCTCGGCGATCGTTAGCGTTGAGGGGACCGGAGTCGGGCTTGCGGTGGCGGTCGGTCCGGGCGTGGCTGTTGGAGCGGTGCCATACGTGACCGCCGCCTCGTCTGCGGCATCCGGAGTGTTCCCCTCCGCGGCGGGCGAAAACGCAATAATGCGGCCCTTAGTACCAGCCGGGACTCCGATCGTGAGACTCACCGACCAGCGTCCTGCTCCTCCCGGTTCGCTGGCGTCCGTGATCGTTACTTGCTCAGCGAGCACCTTGCCCGTTTCATCCAACGCGCGCACGACGACATTGTTCTCAAGGAGGCTCACGCCCCCTCCGGAGACCGCGACCGGTTTCGAGATATCCACCACCGATCCGCTGTCGGGACTGAGGATGACCAGGGCAGATTCGCCGGCGCTCGAATCAACGTAAGCCACCTCTACGCTGGAAGAGGCCGTGATCGAGCCGTCAGCTGGCGAATTTGAGAACGCAAAGATCAATCCTTCGGGATCGGTCGGCGCAGACAAATTTAGAGTCACGGTCCAGGGACCCGTTCCACCTGTCCCCGCGTCCGGGCTGTCGATGATCGTTGTTGCTTGAGCAAGCAGATTAGATTGTCCGTCGTATGCCTGCACAACAACGTTACCCTCGAACAGCCCCATCCCATCCCCGCTCACCGTGACCGGCTGGGAAATATCCACCGCGGCGCCCTGACTGGGCTGCGCGATCTCTATGCTAGATTCCACGGGAGGTGGACTGGGGATTGGAGTCGGCTGGTCGGTGCCGGGAATCAGATCCAGAGTTACTACGAGGCCACCGCAAATCCCGAGCAACAGCAAAGCCAGCACGCCCAGGCCAACCCATAGGACCCACCTGGGCAGACCTGACTGGCCTTCAGGTGTTTGTCCTCCGGTCGATCCACCGGCCTCCGTCCCCGCTCCAATTGGTTCGTCTTCAGTCATATTCCACTCCTCGTACTAACAGAAGGTTGTCAATCTGGCAGAAAAGCCTAGCACAATTCGATCTGCTGACCACCAGCCCACTCGATGCGCGCGCGGCTGCGTGGGTTTGCCTCTTGCCCCACGCCCAAGTAGCCGGCGCAGCGGCCTGGATTGAAGGAAAGAACGCCGATGGGTTGAGAAATAAAAACCGGGCGCGCAGTGGCGACCGGTTTTGGAGTTGCGAAGGCTATTCGGTTTTAGTTTTCGTCCAGGACCATGGCTCCTTCGCCATCATCTTGATACCCATAAATGCCTTGCGGTACATGATTGTCCACTTGGAGCGCACCCGAATCCATGGCTTCCCAAATTAGCTGGAAGGGCACTTTGCCGGGCACCCATTTCTCAGAAATAATCACTCCGTGCCCTGGAAGCACCGTGAATGCGATTTGACGCGGATCGTCCGGATTCTGCAGGGACTCGGCACGCGAAAATGCGCCCTTGATGCCTTCCGCCTGTGCGGATGTGGCGCAGGAAACCGGGTAGTAATAATACGGAGGCTCAAGCGGTGCATACTCCACCAGCCCAGGATCGTAGCCACCAATCCCTCTGTGGCCGTGTAGCTTCGAACGCACAACCGGCACCTCGGCTCCGTCCATCTCCACATGCGGGAGCAAGCTGTCCATGCCCATCAGTTCTACCGCTTCCGAGGAAGGCGGATCGTTCTGCTTGCCGTCCACTTCCCTCACAAGTGCCCCCAGCCCGTCTTCTCGGATCCCTACAATTACTGCTAAATCCTCCTCCTTCAGGTCGTCCTTCTCCACCGGCCGAGCGCTTCCGGTCACCGTGGAAATCAGTGCGTGCAATTTAGGGTCCCAGGTTGCGAAGCAACCCTCGCTGTATTGATTTGCTACTCCCTGGGAGATTGCAGGTACCTGCACTAAATCGGAGATCCGCACCATCTCGGTGAAGAAATTTCGCCGGCCCAGTGCGGGTCCTGCCTCGAGCATACCTTTGCGACCCTCCGACTCGACCCAGTCTGAATGAGGCAGCAAATCACCGACGACCTGATGGCGTGTCACTTCCTCGGTGCTCATCACAGTTACGATGCGCATTACCAGATCCTGATATCCGGCCTCATCTGTCAGTTCGATCCTGGGGTGAGCTCCCACCAAATCAAAGTAGTGGACCCATTGGGGTTTTCCATCTTCAACGAGCAGTATGACCCGGATGCTCTTAGCGTGGGCTTGCACCAGGCGCTCAAGTGCCATGATCGGGCCGCCTCGGCGACCCTGCTCAACCAGCACGCGATACGAATCGGGAGCCAATCCCGGGAAATTGAAATCCTCCGGATCCGGCGGCTCGCGATCCAACACGTTTTCGAAGTGGTCTAAGACGCTTTCGTATTCCTCCACCGTTATGTCTACAAGCGTGAATAGTTCTGGATCATTTTCGAGTCCAAAGCGGCGGCGAGCGGTGAAGAAAAGCGCCTGCCTCCAAGGAACCGGCTCGCCGTAGCGAGCCGTTGCAAACAGTACATCCATGTGGCCATCGGGAACGGAAGGCGCATCGTGTCCCAATGCATTGAATTGCTCGCGGAGCCGGTCGGCGAACTCGTCCATCGCGGCACTTGGCTCGTTCGGTACATAGCCCACCCTGAGCTTCTTTAGCCAAGCGTGCGTGGGCTTGATTGTCATTGAGCTTGGTTCGGTCGCGGTTCGCTCGAGCGCTGAACTCATGACGTGTTCCTCCTGATCGCTACCCACTAACATAGTTCTAAACCCCTTGTGACGGGTCGCGGTGCGGTTCTATTGCAGCTGCATTTGCCTCAATATTGCCGACAATTAGCCTTAAAGATCTCCGGCGGGTGCCGGGCGCGGATTGTAACACCCCGCTTGCGCGTCTACAATCGAAGCTCAAATGCTATACGGTGCGATGCGCGGGTTATTCTCCGTGCTGATTAAGCTGCTTTCAAGATCAACCGCCGAGGGGCTAGAGAACCTTCCGGACTCGGGCGCCTTTCTCCTTGCGGGCAACCACATGAGCATGGTGGACATCCCGTTGGGATTCGCCTATCTCGGAGATCCGAATATCAGGGGCTGGGCAGCTGCTAAATGGAGCAGCCATCCGCTGTTTGCTCCGATCGTCCACGTCGGCGGCGGTGTCTTCATTCGGCGGGGGGAAGTGGATCGAAGTTCGTTGCGGGAGGCCATAGACTGGTTAAAATCCGGTAAACCCTTCGCGCTTTCTCCGGAGGGAACCCGCAGCCGGAATGGTGCGCTGCAGCGCGGCAAGACCGGTGCAGCCTATCTTGCAGCCGAAGCGGATGTGATGGTGGTACCGATGGGCATCATTGGGACGGATCAGGCCTTCCGCACGCTGTTCTCGAAGTTTCGCCGCCCAGAACTCACGCTTCGCATCGGAAAACCTTTCAAGTTAGCGCCGCTCGACGAAAATCATCGCAGCGCCTCTTTGCGCGAGAACACGGATGAGATCATGTGCCGTATCGCAAACCTGCTTCCGTCACGCTACTGGGGGCATTACGCGGACTATCCCCGGCTGATGGAGTTGCAGAAGAAGCAATCTGCTCCCAAGCAAGACGCGGGTACTGTAGAGGAATAATGAAGGCGCTGAGAACCCCTGACGAGCGATTTCAAAACCTGCCCGGCTTCCCGTTTGAACCGCACTATATCGAAATCGGGGAGGCCCGATTGCACTATATCGACGAGGGGCAGGGCGAAACTGTGCTTTGTCTGCATGGCGAGCCCTCCTGGTCTTACCTATATCGCAAGATGATCCCGCTGCTTACCCCAAAGCATCGTGTGCTCGCCATGGATTTCCTCGGATTCGGGCGATCCGATAAGCTGGCCAACAAAGACGACTATTCATTTGCCCTCCATCACGACGCACTCACCGGATTCATCGAAGATCTCGACCTTCGACATATTAACTTGATTGTGCATGATTGGGGCGGGCTAATTGGCTTGACGGTTGCCAGCGAGATGCCGGAGCGCATTTCCCGCCTGGTTATCATGAACACCGGCCTTCCCGATGGGACGAGCCGGATGCCGGATGCCTTCCATCGTTGGCTCGAATTTTCGCAGCGATTGAGCGACTTGCCGATCAAGCGCGTGATCAGGGCCGGCCTGGGGAAGGCGGACCAGATCTCGCCGGAGGAACTCGCGGCGTACGAGGCACCCTTCCCTGACGTTACCTACAAAGCAGGAGCGATGGTCTGGCCCTCCCTTGTGCCGCTAAAACCTGAGAATCCGGGGGCAGCTGAGATGCACGCCGCGCGCAAAGTGCTGTCAACCTGGGAAAAGCCGGTGCTGGTGATGTTTTCTGACCAGGATCCGGTCACACGCGGCGGACATTTGTTCTTCCGCCAGCTCATTCCGGCCGCTCGTGAACAAGCTCGCGTTACGATTGAGGGAGCAGGACACTTCTTGCAAGAAGACTCAGGGGAAGAAATTGCCGAGGAGATTCTGGCGTTCTTCGATCGCACTCCACTGCACTAGCGGCGCACCAATCGCCTGGGATCGCTTGCGACCTATGGTTGCTTGCGACCTATGGTCGCCAGGCGGGATGATAGTCGTTAGCGGTGTGGCTGGTAATCCGCGTGGGTTGCGCCCCATTAGGGGTCATCATGTAGATGTCGTGGTTGGCCGCGTCACGCCAGGTTTCGAAAGCAATCCACTGCCCATCAGGCGACCAGCTCGAGCCATCGTTGGGCCCTTTGTCAGAAATCCGTACTGAACCAAAGCCCACCGAATCCCAAGTTACTACCCATATGTGCTGATTGGATGTGTAGGCGACCAGATCGCCGAGCGGTGACCAGGCCGGTCGGCTCGAGACCTGATCCCGCGTTACCTGATCAGGATTAGACCCATCGAAGGAACCGTCAGAAAATACCCAGAACAAGGTGGGGCTTCCCGCTCGAGAAGTGTTCATTAGCACCAGCTTGTCTTCCCCTGGCGACCAGCTCACTTGCCGATCTCGCGCCGTGCCGATGGTGATCTTCCTGGGAGCGCTTCCGTCGGGCTCGGCCATCCATAGTGAGGGTTGACCCGTTTCCAGATACGTGAAAGCGATGCCCGATCTCGACCAGGCCGGATCGTAGACTCCCCCTATCAGGCTAATTAAGGGTGCCGCTCCGCTTCCGTCTGCGTTCATCACGTAAATTGCGGCATTCGAGTATTCGTTGCTCTTTTGTCGACAGGGAGATGTGAAGAGCAATCGGTCTCCGTCGGGCGACCAGGCCGGTTGGCAAGCTCCGTCGATGAGCGTCGTCAACTGAACCAGATTCTCGCCGTTGACATCGACCAGAAAGATCTGTGGGAGCCCTGCGCGTTCGCTCGTGAAGGCAATTTGACCAGGGCCGCTGCCAACGGGGGTCACTGAGAGAGTCGGGCTGGCGGTGGGAGGGGGCACCTCTGTCGCCTCCGGAGTATCGGATGGCTCGAGTGGTTGGGTTGCCTTCTCAGTCGGAGGTGGCAGGACGATTGGCTGTTCTGCTGTGGGCGGAGCAGGAGTGGGTGACGGAGCCGAGGTGATCGTGGGAGCTGGGGTGGGTTGGGGCGAGCCACCGAGCCCGGAGAGGTTTCCGGTCAGCAGCAGGGTACCTCCAATGCCGAGCGCGAGCAGCACAACTGCTCCGACGATGAGCGGTATGATCGAGCGACGGGGCTGCGACTCAACTGCCGGCTGCGCAGCAGCTGCAGCAGCCACCTGAGTGCGAGGACTCATGACCGCCGTCTGTTCCGCAAAGAGCGCTGCTTCAAATGCCTCTGAGCTTTCAAACCGGTCATCAGGCTTGACTTCTGTGGCGCGCTCGATAGCGGCCGCCACATGTGGCGAAAC
>CAYZXF010000323.1:0-7284 GCA_964482355.1 uncultured Anaerolineaceae bacterium
AAGAAATACAAGGCCAATCCAAACGCTCGAAGCGGCGGCGGCAATTCGTAGTAGAGGAGCATAAAACTTGACTCGAGTAAAGGGCGGGACCGTTACCCGCAAGCGACATAAGAGACTTATCAAGCAGGTTCGCGGTTACTATGGGACCCGCCGCAACCTATTTCGCCGCGCAAAAGAGGCCCGCACAAAGGCCCTGTGGTACTCCTATCGTGATCGGCGAAACAAGAAGCGCGATCTGCGCCGGCTGTGGATTGCCCGCATCAATGCTGCGGCACGCCTGAATGGGACAACCTACAGTCGTCTAATACACGCCATGCGAGGGGCCGATATTCGGATCAACCGAAAATTTCTGGCCGACATGGCTGTTCGCGATCCCAAGGCCTTCACCTCCGTGGTCAAGGCAGCCAAACCGAGCTCCTGAAAGCTACAGCTGACCCTCTAGCCAAATTCCAACCGTTTTCACAATCGAGACGCGTCCGAGGCGACGAATGAGGATTCGCGCAATCACCGGCTTCGTAGACCCCGGCTGGCCGCTCAATGCAGGCAGCATCCAGGCGGTCGCCGCGTGTATGCACGAGATGCGAGAAGCGTTCGACCAGGCGGGCTACGAGATTCAGACGCTGCGGCTCGCGACCCCACCGCCTTCGGAAATTACCGCTCCGGTTGCTCCAAAAGAACGGCCGGCCTTCGCCGGTGAACTGGAGGCCCAATGCTTTGTACACGGCATTGACTATGCCAGTATCGGTCCGGCGCTGCCCGAAGAACCGGAGGGCTTTGAAGCGATCCCCGATATCCTTGGTGCGGCCGAGATCATCTTCTGCTCAGGACTCTACGCCGATCCAGAGACGGGGCTCTCGATTCGGGCTGCGGAAGCTTGCGCGCAGGCCATTCTCGACACTTCAACCGTCTCGCCGGATGGATTTGCCAATCTGCGCTTCGCTGCGCTGGCGAATGTGCCGCCGGGCTCACCGTTCTTTCCGGCGGCCTATCACCGCGGTGGACGAGCAGCAATCGCGGTAGCTACCGAATCGGCCGACCTAGCAGTTGAGAGCGTTCAGGAGGCTCGTTCGCTGACCACCGTGCGCCAGCATCTCGTGACATCCATTGAGACGCACGCTGGCGCTATCAGTCTGGCCGCTGAACCGATCGCCGCCGAGCACTCTATTCGATACTTAGGAATTGATTTCTCCCTGGCGCCATATCCGGAGCCGGAGCGCTCGCTCGGAACCGCAATTGAAACCCTGAGCGCGGCAGATGTCGGATTACATGGCACGGTGGCAGCAGCCGCCTTTCTTGCAGACTGCCTGGATCAAGCACAGTTTCAGCGGACTGGATTCTGTGGCTTGTTCCTTCCGGTTCTTGAAGATTCGGTGCTCGCAGCGCGCGCTGCGCAAGGGAGTCTGGGTCTGAAAGATCTACTGCTCCTTTCTACAATCTGTGGAACTGGCCTCGATACCATTCCGCTCCCTGGCAATGTCGATCACAGTGCTGCAACAGCGCTCTTGATCGATTTGGGAGCGCTGGCATTGCGTCACGATAAGCCATTGACCGCGCGCCTCATGCCCATTCCGAATAAGTCCGCTGGGGATGAGATTCACTTCGATTTTCCCTACTTCGCAGACAGTCGGGTCATGAGCTTGCCCGATCAGCCGCTTTCAGAACTCTGGGCTTCGTCCGGGTTACTGGATCTCAGCCGAAAACTCTAAGTGGACTACCTCGCCGATCTCAATTTGCAACAGCGGGAAGCGGTGACCGCAGACCCAGGGCCCGTTTTGGTTCTGGCTGGGCCCGGGTCAGGCAAGACCCGAGTCCTCACCTATCGTCTGGCATACCTCATTCAGGATCTGGGAATTCACCCAAAGGAAATCCTGGGGCTAACCTTCACCAACAAGGCCGCTCACGAAATGGAGAGCCGGGCGCTGTCGCTCCTTGAACTGTCAGATTCCGGAGCCGGCCCTCGCCTCGGGACTTTCCATTCAACATTCGCTCGTATCTTGCGCATCGAGGCGGATCGGCTGCCTGTCACGCGAGATTTTGTCATCTTCGACGATGCTGATCAGCTGGCGTTGGTGCGCCAATCGCTCAAAGAGCTCAATCAAGACCCGAAGCAAGTCCAACCTGCGCGTGTCTTGGCCTCCATATCGCGCGCCAAGAACGAGCTTATCGATCCGAAGGATTTCGCCAGCGACACACATTTCACCGAGATTACGCGCCGGGTCTATGGGCGTTATGAGCAGCTGTTATTGGATAGCAACGCGTTAGACTTCGACGATCTGCTGCTGCTTCCCATTCGGCTCTTCAGCGAAAATGAGACCGTGCTGCAGAATTATCGCCGCCGATACCCTCATTTATTGGTCGACGAATTCCAGGACACCAATACTGCGCAGTACGTTTTATTGCGGATGCTCGCCGGATCCAGGCCCGATCTCTTTGTCGTGGCCGATCCCGATCAATCGATCTATCGATGGCGTGGTGCCGATTACCGGAATGTGAAGCGCTTGCAGGAGGATTTCCCTGACCTGAGCACGCTGCTGCTGGAACAAAATTACCGCTCCACTCAGACCATTCTCGATGCGGCCATGGCGGTGATTGATCGTCAGCCGGACCGCAGGCGGAAACAGCTGTTTACCGAGCGCGGTGCGGGTGAACCTCTCCTGGTGCACGAAGCCCACGATCAGGACGAGGAAGGCCAATTTGTGGTGGAGAAAATCGCCATGCTCACTTTGACCGGTGAGGCTGAGCCCGGGGACTGCGCGGTAATGTACCGAACGAATGCCCAATCGCGTGCTATTGAGGAGGCTTTCCTGAGAGCTGACGTCCCTTATCGACTGGTAGGCGCGCAGCGCTTCTATGGCCGCAAGGAAGTCAAAGACCTCATCGCGTATTTGCGCTTGATCCACAATCCGGCCGACCAGGTCAGCCTGGCGCGTGCCATTGGTACTCCCCACAGAGGAATCGGCGATAAGACATTCGCCGCTCTGGTGTCAGCCGCAAACCAGGCCGGGACAACGCCGGTCGAAATTCTGCTTGCTCTAGGAAGCGGGAGCGAAGTTACGCAGATCCCTTCCAGAGCTCGCGGTCCGCTTTCACAGTTTGGCGCCTTGCTCGCTGATTGGCTCGAACTCAAAGGGCAGCTTCCGTTGGATGATCTTATTGACCGGGTACTGGAGGATATTAAATACCAGGCATATTTGGGCATCGACGAGGATCGTTGGGCAAACGTGATGGAGTTGCGCGGCGTGTCGCAGGAATTCAGCGAGCTAGGCTTGGTGGATTTTCTTCAACAGGTGGCGCTGGTTTCCGATCAGGACACGCTGACCGAAGGCCAGAACGCACCTACATTGCTGACACTCCATGCAGCTAAGGGGCTGGAGTTCCCAGTCGTATTCATTGTTGGGATGGATGAAGGCGAGTTGCCGCACTATCGTTCGCAAGATGACGCGGAGGCTATGGCAGAGGAGAGACGGCTCTTCTACGTGGGGTTGACGCGCGCTAAGGATCGCGTGATCCTGCTGCGCGCCTTCAGGCGTCGCTCCAGAGGCGTATCATCCCTGACAGACCCTTCTCGCTTCCTGGATGATCTTCCCGCCGATCTGATCGAAGGCGATCTGGTCGGGATGCGGACCGCAGCACAGGCCGTGTACGCCAGGGAAACCACCTGGCAGGGTCGGGCAAAAGTGCCGATCGAAGCCCGCTTTCAGGCCGGTATGCGAGTGACGCATCCCCAGTTCGGAGAAGGTATTGTGCTAGAGACGCAAATGGAATTCGACGATGAGGAAGTCACCGTCAACTTCGAGGGTGCAGGGATTAAGCACCTTGTGGCTTCCATGGCGAACCTGGAGATTGAGGATTGATGAATTTTATCGATACCCGTTCCGCGCCCATCGAATATCAGTCCCACAGATGACCTCCCCTTCGAGTAGATCGTGAATATTTTTCTGACCGGAGGCGCCGGCTACATTGGATCTGCGACCGCCGCGACGCTGCTGGAGGCCGGACATCAAGTTACGGTCTTTGATTCGCTGGTGACCGGGCATCGGGCAGCCGTACCGGAGGGCGCGAGCTTCATTGAAGCCGACCTTGGGGATCATGAAACCGTATTCGAGGCTCTGAAGTCGGAGCCCTACGATGCGGTGATGCACTTTGCGGCATTTATTGAAGCCGGCGAAAGCATGCTAGAGCCGGGCAAGTACTTCGAGAACAATGCCCATAACTCAATGTGGTTGTTGGAGGGCTGCGTTCAGGCTGGCATCAAGCGCCTGGTTTACTCCTCTTCAGCGGCAGTTTATGACTCCAGCGATGAGCTGCTTACCGAGGAAGCGCCGCTCAAGCCCGGCAACCCCTACGGCCAGACTAAGCTGATGGTCGAAGGATTATTGGATTGGTATCGACGGGTGCATGGGATTGGATACGTCGCACTCCGGTATTTCAATGCCTCTGGAGCCCTGCCAGATCGGGGCGAGGCGCACAAGCCGGAGAGCCATCTCATTCCGCTGGTATTGCAGGTGGCACTGGATCAGCGATCTGATGTGAAGATCTTCGGCACCGACTATCCAACTCCGGACGGCACCTGCATCCGCGATTACATCCACCTCGCGGACCTGGTCTCTGCGCACTTGCTCGCGCTGGACGCCCTCGAACCCGAAAAGCAGATGATCTACAACGTCGGCAACGGCTCTGGTTACTCCGTTCGAGAGGTGGTTGATACGGCTCGCAAGGTCACTGGCCATGCTCTATCAGCGGTCGAAACCGACCGCCGTGCCGGCGATCCATCGCGCCTGGTCGCCAGTTCGGAGAAGATCCGATCCGAGCTAGGGTGGTCTCCCGAACATCCAGAGCTCGAGGACATCATCTCCAGCGCGTGGGAGTGGCATCAGTCGCATCCCGAAGGGTACGAATAAGCCGAATGCTATACTCCGGTCCCGATGGCACACAAGTCGGACGCCTCAGATCGTGGGCCTCCCCCAGGAGCAACGCATGCCCTATGAGAACTCAGTAGTCCCCGCCGACGGGGAACGCATCGCGATGGAAAACGGGCAACTTGCTGTACCGTCGCACCCCATCATTCCTTTTATCGAAGGCGATGGAACTGGACCCGATATTTGGCGCGCCTCGATCCGGGTATTTGATGCAGCCATCGAGAAGGCGTACGGCGGTGAGCGAGGGATCGCTTGGATGGAGGTCTACGCCGGGCAGAAGGCCTTCGATCAGTTCGAAGAATGGCTGCCGGATGAAACGGTCGAGGCCTTCCGAGAGTTCATGATCGGCATCAAAGGACCGCTCACCACTCCAGTTGGTGGCGGAATCCGCTCATTGAACGTCGCGCTGCGTAAATTGCTCGATCTGTACGTCTGCTTGCGACCGGTTCGCTACTTTGAGGGAGTGCCGTCGCCAGTGAAAGCCCCTGAAGATGTGGACATGGTGATCTTCCGCGAGAACACGGAAGATATTTATGCCGGAGTGGAATTCGAAGCCGGATCGGATAGCAACAAGAAGTTCCTGGCCTGGCTGGAAGAGAATGAACCGGAGGCCTACGCCAAGATCCGGTTCCCCGAGAGCTCGGGGATCAGTCTCAAGCCCGTATCTCGGGAGGGCACCGAGCGGCTCGTAAAGGCTGCCATTGAATGGTCGTTGGACAACGGACGCCGATCAGTGACCTTGGTGCACAAGGGCAACATCATGAAATTCACAGAAGGCGCCTTCCGAAACTGGGGCTACGATCTCGCCGAGCAGGAATTCGGCGACAAAGTCTATACCTGGGCTCAGTGGGAACGGACCAAGGCTGAGAACGGGGAAGAGGCAGCCAACACTGAGCAGTCCGCCGCACTCGAAGGTGGCGCGCTGCTGGTCAAGGATGCCATCGCCGATATCGTCTTTCAGCAGACCATCACCCGCGCACGTGAGTTCGACGTGATCGCCACGATGAACTTGAACGGTGACTATCTGTCAGACGCCCTAGCGGCCCAGGTAGGCGGCATTGGGATCGCGCCGGGTGGCAACATCAACTACGACACGGGCCACGCCATATTTGAGGCAACCCACGGTACCGCGCCCAAGTATGCCGGCAAGGATGTCGTTAACCCCAGTTCCGTAATCCTAAGCGGCGAGATGATGCTGCGCTACATGAGTTGGATCGAGGCCGCCGACCTGATTATCAACGGCATCTCAGGTGCCATAAACGCTAAGACGGTGACGTACGATCTCCACCGCCTCATGGAGAACGCCACCAAGGTCAAGACATCAGAATTCGGCGACGCGATCATCGAACACATGTAAAGCGTTTGCCCAAAGAAACCATCGAAACCTCCAAGAAAAAGCTAGCCCTCCGGGTTCACAAACTCCTGCTGAAGGCTTACGGTGAGCCCACCTGGCGCGATCTGCTGCCCCCCGTGGATGAGCTGGTTTCCACCATCCTGTCGCAGAACACCAACGACCTCAATCGCGATCGTGGTTTTGACAGCCTTCGTGAACGATTCCCAACCTGGGAAGAGGTGCGTGATGCACCGCCAGATGAGGTGATTGACGCGATCCGCATCGCAGGGATTGCCAATCAGAAGGGTCCGCGCATCCAGGCTGCCTTACAAACGATCACCGAGGAGCGCGGTCAGATCGAACTCGACTTCTTGCGGGAGATGCCGCCGGAGGAAGTCCACGCCTGGTTGGTCAAGATAAAGGGGGTCGGCCCAAAGACAGCTGCGATCGTGATGCAATTTTCGTTGGATATGCCTGCCTTCCCGGTGGATACGCACATTCATCGAATCAGCGGCCGCATAGGGCTGCGTCCTGAAAAGGCCGGGCGAGAAAAGACGCACGAGATCCTGGCCGACCTGTTCCCTTCAGAAACTTACTACCCGGTTCATCTCAACCTCATTCAGCACGGCCGCCAGGTGTGCAAGGCGCCTCGGCCGCTCTGCGAACTTTGTAATATGACGGACCTATGCGCGTATTACCAGCAGCTTGATCCTAAGCCGGCGAGTCGATCCATGGGCGTAAGTGACGAGTAGGTCTCGCGTGGCGATCACTCTCGAACCGATCGCCAACCCCCAGTTGGTCTATACTCGTGAAGCGGAATCTTGAGGAGGAGAACGATATGCCCCTAACCTACACCTGGTACGGCCACGGTACCTCAGGCTTGAACGTAGACGGCATAAACGTCGTCGTGGACCCGTATTTCACGGACAACCCGGCTGCCACCGCCAAGGCGGAAGAGGTTGAGGCCGACTATATCTTGATCACCCACGGCCACGGCGATCACGTGGCGGATGCGGTGCCGATCGCCAAGCG
>CAYZXF010000324.1:0-2093 GCA_964482355.1 uncultured Anaerolineaceae bacterium
GATACCGGTGTCCGAATCGTTGTCCCCGCGATCGTCGACTAGATTGAAGCGTCTGGGGACGCTGACACTCCCCGAACCGCCGTCACGGATCACCAGTCGGACCGCGGCCTGCTGGGGAACTTCAATTCGAATTCGCCCCGACCCGCCATTAATTTCAACTGAGACATCGGCCACATCCCCAATGGCGAGTGTAAACGAACCTGAACCGACATCGAAGGTGGCATCAAGTTTGGCATTATCGGAGATCGCGACGGTAAATGATCCAGAGCCACCATCGAAAAATGCATCGTAGCGCGAATTCCCGGCAGGGAGGGTAACCGTCGTGCTGCCCGAGCCACCATCGACGACAAGCTTGGTCAGCGCTAGATTATCGAGATTTAGTATGGCCGATCCTGAAGCAACATCAACATTCAGATCGAGCGGGACGTCGGGGTTCAGATGGATCTCCCAGCTGGTGTCGGAGGCTAATTCATTAAGCAGGTCAGGCAGCGTAAAGCGAAAGCCAGTATCGGCCCTCTCGCGGAGACTAATTGACTTTTCACTGGTTCCGCTCACCTCGAAATCGATCGACGCTGTTGTGTCGAGCTCGGCATCGATGAGAGTGCGTGAACTGGCGAGTCCGTCTACGGTGGTCCCATATCGGGCCAGGTCGAGAGCGATTCGTGCTGAAGTGGCCCCTCCCACGGGTTCGCTAAACCGTACCGTGCTTAGTTCCGCATCGGTTCCAAGGCCCAAGGAAGGCGCGAGAGCCAGCAGGGCGACCGCAATCGCTACCACCCCGAGGGCGATAAACGAGCTGACACCTGGATACCTTTTTCTAAGGATAAGGTCCAAGCCAAATCCGATGAAGATGAGCGGCCACAGGCTAAATATCGCGGACAGATTGGGGCGTGAAATTATGTCAATATTTATCAGCAGGAACGCAATGCCGGCTCCGATTAGGAGAATTGGCCAGAAGATCGATCGGGTTGAGCGTCCCTCGTTTGCCATGCGTCATTTCCCTTTCAGATTCGTGCTTCGTGGCACGCGGCTGGGCCTTCCATAGGCGTTTCCGCATGTTGCCTAAAACATTACGAGCGCTGGACTAGGTGTCAGATTCGGACACCTCGGTTGGCTCTTGATCGATCACCTCTTGAGCATCCTCAGCGTCATTCTCAGTTTCGGTCTCGGGTCGGTATCGAAGTGAAATCCCACCTCGCCGAACAAGAAAATACACCCCGATCCCAATCAGCAGGATCGGCCATAGGAATTGACCGCCCTCGCGTCCTCCAAGACCGATCAATAATTCGAAGAATGCCCCCGCGAGTACAAATATTAGGACCCCCGCCCGCACCATGCCCCAGCCGGTTCGCGTGGTGCCCGGTCGATCCCGCCGGGTTCCGCTTATGACGAGCCCGATTCCAAAGGCAGTGGGCCAAATTAGCGCCCACGCGTAGGCCCAAGCTTCCCAGCGGCCTGTGGCATTCATTACAAACATGATCAGCCCTGTCATCGCAATCATGCTGCCGGGAATCGCCATCTGGCTGCCGCCCCCGCCGCCCGCAAACGCCCCTCCGAGAAACAGCAGGCCCACGAAGACGATAAATAGTGGCCAGAGATCCCCTAAGAAGTTGAGATTGAAGAATTGGTTCAACAGGAATAACACACCCAATAAGACAAATCCAACCCCGATCACAACGCTTGCACTTCCATCCCGGCTCTTCATATCCATGACTTGCACTCCTTTGAGTCGCTATTGCGCAATTCTAGGGCTTGCTTACTCCCAGGTGCTCTCCCTGCGGGCCCAACACTCGCCAAAACCCTCTTTCATTAACCTCCAACACCGGGGGCCATCCGGGGCCTCGCGATCCGAACCCTTGATCAGGTTCTACTGATGGAAGGGGGTCGCGCATATTCCTTCTGGCGCCCTTCCTAAATCTCTCATCTCACGCTTCAGCCAGCGACCTGAAGGCGTCCATATCCCTCAGCATACTAGCCGCCTCAAACACGCTATCCACTGAAACAATTGCTAGGCCCGGGTGATCCTTGACATATTGCGCAGCGGTATCCCGCGAAGCGAAGAAGTGGGTCAGGTTGCAGAAGCTGCCTCGAAT
>CAYZXF010000325.1:0-3388 GCA_964482355.1 uncultured Anaerolineaceae bacterium
GCAATCGCAATCCCGGCCCGGTAGGGCTGGCCGTCTTCTGGCCCGGTGACGCTCATGAAGCCCCCTAAGGCCTGCACCACGAAGTCATAACCAGGTCGGTCGCGATATGGCCCTGTGTATCCGTATCCAGTGATCGTGCAGTAAACCAGGTCTGGCTTGAGTTCCTTCAATTGCTCGTAGCCAAGCCCCCATTTCTCGAGCGTGCCGGCCCGAAAGTTCTCGATCAAGACGTCACCCGTCTGAATCAGGGCCTTCAGAATCTCCATCCCACGGTCCGACTTCAGGTCGAGTGTCAGGCTGCGCTTGTTCCGGTTTGCGGCGAGAAAGTAGGCGGATTGGCCGCCGGCGGTAAAAGGAGGCCCCCACTGACGAGTATCATCGCCGCGTTCGGGAACCTCGATTTTGATGACGTCCGCGCCAAGGTCGCCCAGCAGCATGGTGCAATAAGGGCCGGCCAGGATACGGGTCAGATCGATGACCCGCACGCCTTCGAGCAGCTGTTCCGAAGGATCGGGGAGGATTGTCATGCTGGGGCGCGTGGAATTATAGTACGCGCATAACCGACGAAGGCGCAATGGTGTACTACAATTCGTAACCCAAATGGAACCTGCTGCTCCGCAATGAAACCACCTCCTTTCGAATATATTCCGGCCGAGTCACTAGAGCACGCCATGGAGCAGATGGCGAAACATGGCGACGCGGCCAAGCTGCTCGCCGGAGGCCAGAGCCTGATTCCCGCAATGAATTTCCGAGTGCTCCAGCCCTCGGTGTTGATCGACCTAAATCGCATCGAGAGCCTGGAATACATCGAGTCGGCAGACGATGGAACACTTCTCATCGGCGCGATGACGCGCCAAAGAGACATCGAAAGAAGTCAAGACGTAGAACGCATGGTTCCGCTGCTCCACGAAGCCATGCCGCACATTGCCCATCCGCAGATTCGGACCCGAGGAACGCTCGGAGGCAGCCTAGCTCACGCGGATCCGGCTGCCGAGCTGCCTGTGATCGTAATCGCGGCCGGCGCGCGCATGCGGGCCACTGGACCAGATGGGGATCGCTGGATCGAAGCCACAGAATTCTTCGAGGGAATGTTTTCAACCACGCTTCGCCCCGAAGAGGTGCTTGTCGAAGTGGCGTTCCCGCCCAGCCCACCGGGCTCGGGATGGAGCTTCGAGGAAAGCTCGCGACGCCGCGGAGACTACGCCATGATGGGAGTCGCGGTGCAGGTGGCATTAGAGGGTGACGGCACATGCAGGGAGGCGCGGCTGATCTACCTGAACGCCGGCGATGGGCCGGTTGAAGCGGAACATGCAGCTGCCATCCTCCAAGGCGAGACTCCCACCGACGAACTATTTGCTTCTGCCGCTATTGAGGCAGCCGACAAAGAAATTGATCCGATGGGTAATCTGCATGCCACGATTGAATTTCAACGGCACCTGGCTCGGGTGCTGACCGTACGCGCGCTTGAGAAGGCCTTTGCTCGAGCACAGGCCGGGCTAACCTGATGGAACTCCACTCGATCTCGCTCACGGTCAACGGACAACCCTATAGTGGCGAGGTCGAGCCGCGCATGCTGCTCAGCGACTACTTGCGTCACGAACTCGAGCTCACCGGCACGCATGTGGGCTGCGAGCACGGGGTATGTGGGGCCTGCACAGTGCTCCTGGACGGTCAGCCGGTGCGGTCCTGCTTGATGTTTGCGGTTCAGGCAGAGGGCCATGAGGTAGCGACCGTGGAAAGTCTTGCGAGCAGCGCGGAAGACCTGCATCCAATCCAGGAGGCATTCTGGGAGGCTCACGGATTGCAATGCGGCTTCTGCACACCTGGTTTCCTCATGACGTTGGTGCCGTTTCTGGCGGAAAATCCAGACCCAACTGAAACCGAGATCCGGGAAGCAATATCCGGAAACTTGTGTCGCTGCACCGGCTATCAAAACATCGTGGTGGCGGCTCGCCTGGCGGCCGAAAAGCTGCGGGAATGAGTTCGCCCACCGTTCGTACGGGAGTCGCAACCTCAATTCCTGAGGTCCTGCATCTGCTTCAGCAGGACCCCCAAACTTATTTCGAGCAACTGGAAGCTATTTTTGAAGCGCTCGAACCCGAAATTAAGGCCTTTTTGCCCGAAAAAAATCGCTTTTCACGCCTGCGCGAGGAATACAAGGAGCTAGAGGAGCGCTATCCCGACCCTGAAGCTCGGCCGCCGTTGTTCGGCCTGCCGGTGGGTGTCAAAGGTATTCTCCATGTGGACGGATTTGAAACCCGTGCCGGGAGCAAGATCCCAGCAGATCGGCTTGCGGGACAGCAGGCCGCAAGCTTGACGCAGCTCAAAGATGCCGGCGCGCTGGTTCTCGGCAAGACGGTGGCCACCGAGTTTGCATATTTTGCTCCCGGGCCCACCCGGAACCCCCATAACCTGGAGCACACACCCGGAGGATCGAGCAGTGGATCGGCAGCGGGGGTCGCCGCGGGCCTGGCTCCGATTGCCCTCGGCACCCAAACAATAGGCTCCATTAATCGCCCGGCCGCCTTCTGCGGAGTGGTGGGATTCAAGCCGAGCTACGGACGAATATCCGCAGCTGGCTTAGTCCCGCTTGCGCCCTCATTGGACCACGTTGGCACGTTTACTACAGACATCGCGGGAACCCTAATTGTTGCGCCGCTTCTGCTTGCGGATTGGAAGCCGGGGAACCTGGATCGGGATCTTGCAATAGGAACCGTCAGACTGGGAATTCCGCGCGGCCCATACATGGAAGGCGCTTCAGATGAGGCCATCGCTCACTTTGAGAGCGTCAGGATCCAGCTCGAAGCGAGCGGGCTGCGTGTGATTGATGTGCCTGCCATGCCCGACCATGCTGAGATTGAGCAGCGGCACTATTTGATACTAGCCGCCGAGGCAGCTGCCGTTCATCGTGAATGGTTCAATGAATTCGGCGTACTCTACGCCCCAAAAACAGCTGAGCTGATTGAAAGAGGCAGAAAGATTTCGGATGATCGGCTAGCCACGGCAGTTGAAGGGCGCAACAAGCTACGCGAGCAGCTTCAGGCTCTGATGACGGAGTATCGCATCGATGCCTGGATCTCTCCCGCTGCTACTGGTCCTGCACCGAAAGGCATCGAGAACACCGGAGACCCGGCGATGAACCTGCCATGGACCCATAGCGGATTGCCGACAATTGGACTGCCATCTGGATGGAGCGCCAACGAATTGCCGCTCGGAATCCAGCTGACTGGCTCATGGTACGGCGATGAGCGGCTGTTGGCGGAGGCGGTAGCCGTGGAGCAAGCTTTGAGGGAGGACTGATCGGAATGGCCACGCGGTACGAATTACGCCCTGGTGCCTATTACGACTCGGTGGTGCTGATGCAGCTCCAGCGATCTCTAGTTGGGCT